>SLGK01000109.1 GCA_007123775.1 Anaerolineae bacterium
CAAATGAATGGCATGGGGGCGTATTGCGTAGTGCGTATTGCGTAGCAGGTCCTCTACGCAATACCCACTACGCAATATTCTCTAGACTGCGTTCCGCACCAGGTCCACAAAGTCAGGCTTGAGGCTGGCCCCGCCGACGAGGGCGCCGTCGATGTCGGGCTGGGCCATCAGTTCGGCGATGTTGGCCGGTTTGACGCTGCCGCCGTATTGGATGCGAATGGTTTCGGCCGTTTCCTGGCTGTAAACATCGGCGAGGGTGGCGCGAACGGCCGTGCCGATAATCTCGCCCGCCTGCTCGGCGCTGGCCGTTTTGCCGGTGCCAATAGCCCAGATCGGCTCATAGGCGATGACACACTGGACCGCTTGTTCGGCCGCAATGCCGGCAAAAGCGGCACGGACCTGGCCGCTGACAAAATCAACCGTCTCGCCCGCCTCGTTTTGCTCCAGACTTTCGCCGACGCAGACGATGGGTGTCAGGCCATGTTGTAGGGCGGCTTTGATTTTGCGGTTGACGCCTTCGTCCGTTTCGCCAAAGTAGGCCCGCCGCTCGGAATGGCCCAGGATGACGTATTGGCAGAAGGGGACCAGCATTCCCGGTGCAATTTCGCCGGTGTAGGCCCCGCTTTCTTCAAAGTACATATTCTGGGCACCGACGCCGATTTTGGTACCGGCGACCGCTTCGGCCAGGGTGGGGATGTTGATGAACGGGGCGCAGAAGGCTACATCGACGCCTTCTATCTGGTTGAGTTGGTCACGGATCTGCGCCACAAAAGCGGCCGTTTCGGCTGCCGTGAAGTACATTTTCCAGTTACCGGCAATAAATGGGGTACGCATGGGTTAGACTCCTTTTTGGTCGTTTGGTTGGAAGCGTATTGCGTATTGCGTAGTGCGTAGCGATTTCCACTTACGCAATACGCAATACGCACTACGAATATTGCTCCATAAAATATCGAATCGCCTCAATATGCTTGTCCGGCGTGTCAAAGCCGCAGGACATGGTGTTGAGGGTGATGTGGGTGGCTCCGGCCGCACGCCAGCCGTTGATAGTGGTGTGCCATTCGTCGGGATTGGCGGGGCCATAATGGAGGCGGGGTTCAATACCGACGTCGGCACGCGAACGGCCGTTTTCCGCCAGATACGCATCCAGTTTTGCCAATGACCGCTCGGCCGCCGCCGCCTGGCGAAAGTTGGGCAGCCAGCCGTCGCCCAGCCGGGCCACCCGCTGCAACACGACGTCAGCATGGCCGCCAAACCAGAGCGGAATGGGCCGTTGCGGACGTGGATTCAGGCCGGCGTCGGGGATGGTGTGCCAGTTGCCGTGATAGGTGATGAGTGGCTCTGACCACAACTGCTGCAAGACCGCCAACTGCTCATCCAGCCGCCGGCCGCGTGTGTGAAAGTCTTGGTTGAGGGCCACGTATTCCACCTTATTCCAGCCGACGCCGATGCCTAAGCGGAAACGGCCGTTGCACAATAAATCTAGGGTGGCCGCCTGCTTGGCGACAACGGCCGTTTCCCGCTGCGGCAAGATGAGAATACCGGTGATAAATTCGATCCGCTCCGTCACGCCCGCCATGTAGCCAAACAGCACGAACGGGTCGTGGAAAGGATGCTCATAGGTGTACGGCCCCTGCCAGCCGCCGGGCCGGTCGGGGTTGGCCCCCAGCACATGCTCATAGGTCAAAATATGGCTGTAGCCCAGCGATTCGGCTGCCTGGGCGTAAGCTTTAATGGCCGCCGGATCGTTGCCGAATTCCGTTTGGGGGAAGACGACGCCTATTTTCATCGGCCGCCACCTCCGCGCTGCAGCGACTCTAAAAAGCGGTCCATGCCGTCGGCTTGCCAGCGATCGGCCGGGGCCACGGCCACGAACATGGCCGGGCTGCCATCTTTGCCTTCAAAAACGCCCACCACCTGGCGCACGGTAATTTCCATGTCTACCGTTTCGCTGGTGGTCAGCGTGGCTGGCTGGCCGTTGATGGTCACGTCCTCGCGGCTGACCACTTCCAGGCGTCGGTCGTCGGTGCCAAATTGCTCTCTAAAGGTATCTTCCATCTGGCGCTGCATCGCGGCTTCGTCGCCGGCCAGGGCGCGGGGGAACTGCATGAACATGATCAGGCGCTGGTTGTCTTCGCTAGAGAAAACGGCCGTTCTGACGCCAAGAAAGTTAATGGCCATATCCTCCTGCATACCGGCCGGCAGGTCATAATCGACGATGCCACCGGCCACTTCGCCCGCCTCAGCTTCCAAATCGAGGAATTCTTCGGCAAACTGCGCCCCAAAGCGGGGTAGCAGGTACATGCCTGCCAAGACAACAATACAACAGCAGGCAACCAACCCGCCTAAAATACCTAGAACAATTTTTGTGTTTCGACTCATTGTTTTTCTCCCAATAGTTGTGAATGATGAGTGGCGAATTAACCGCAGGCGAGCCACAAACCTTGCCACCTCGTTACTTCGCCACCTTGCTGAGTTGCCTCTAATTTACCATATAGTACGCAAGTTGGCATGGTGATAGTGTTAGTAATGAGAAGAATAGGTCACGATTGAAATAGCACGATCAAAAAGGGGCCTTGCCATGCTCTGGTAGGTTGGCTTGATTGGTAGCCAACTGTTAAAACAGCGATATGTAAGCGCGTCTGTAAGGGAAAAATCCTAACGTTATTGCTTGGGGGTAGTCTTTATGGTGGGTGACTTGGTTGTTTAGGAATCATTTGCTGTATACTTGGTGTTCCAGGTTGGTAAACTTGCTGCGTGAGGATACGAGCAGAACATATGGGAGAAGTATTTTGGCAGCACCTTTATAACAACCACGAGATAGTACGAGAGCATACTGATAACGGGATTATAGATTATAATGGGCATGGTGATGGGTATAGTAGCATTAATGAACCTGCCGAGAGACGGTCGCGTGAAGTGAAAAAGGCCGTTTCTCTCTCTATTGTTATTCCCCTCTTTAACGAAGCCGAATCACTGCGCTTCCTCTACAAACAACTGGTTGCAGTTATTGACAGCTTGGACCTAAGCTGCGAAGTTGTATTTGTGGATGATGGCAGTACTGATGACAGCTTTGAGATATTGCGGGAGTTGCAGCAAGCCGATAGACGATTGTATCTGGTAAAGCTGCGCCGTAATTTTGGTCAAACGGCCGCTTTTATGGCTGGATTTGATCTGTCACGCGGTGAGATAATCATTACGATGGATGCTGATTTGCAAAATGATCCTCGAGATATCCCGCTACTGCTGTATAAGATTGATGAAGGCTATGACATTGTCAGCGGCTGGCGCGTTGACCGGCAGGACAAATGGCTATCCCGTCGTCTGCCCTCGCAAGTAGCCAACTGGCTGATCTCCCAATCTACCGGTGTAGTTTTGCATGATTATGGTTGTTCGCTCAAAGCTTACCGGCGTGAAGTGTTGGAAAATACCCGACTATATGGAGAACAACACCGCTTTATCCCGGCGCTGGCCAGTTGGATGGGTGTGAAAGTGACCGAAGTGCCGGTCAAGCACCATTCTCGACGTTACGGCCGTTCCAAGTATGGCCTCAGCCGCATTGTTCGCGTCGGACTGGATTTACTGACGGTCAAGTTTTTGTTGGATTATGCCACCCGCCCCATTCAAGTCTTTGGCCTGATGGGGCTGGTTACGTTGTTGACGGGAACAGGTTTGGCCGCATACCTTACCATCCAGCGTCAGTTTTTTGGTATCCCTTTGGGTGACAGACCCATTCTGCTATTGGCAGTATTACTGATCGTGATAGGTGTGCAGTTAGTGATCATGGGGCTGCTGGGTGAGTTAGTGGTACGCACCTATCACGAAACCCAGAACAAGCCGATATATATGGTGCGGGAAATTATTGAACAGAAGGCAACCGATGAAGATATTGATGATAGCGCCACAGCCGTTCTTTGAACCAAGAGGGACGCCCATCAGCGTTCTTCAGCGTCTGCAGGGTCTTTCTGATTTGGACTATGAGGTTGACCTGGCAACCTACCACCTCGGCGAAGATGTAGATATTGCGGGCGTCACGATTCGCCGTGCCCCGCCTATACCCTTCATCAGCAGAGTCAAGATTGGTCCATCCCTGGCCAAAATTCCTCTGGACATTATGCTCTTTTGCTATACATTGTGGCTGTTGCTAACGCGTCGTTATGACGCGATACACACGCACGAGGAAGCAGCTTTTTTTGTGGTGCCGCTTTGCTGGTTTTTTCGTATACCTCACCTCTATGACATGCACTCCAGCCTGCCCAGACAGTTGGCCAACTACAACTTCGGCAATTATCGTCCCATCGTTTGGTTGTTTGAACTGCTGGAAGATTGGGTGCTAGATACGTGCAGCGTGGTCCTCACCGTTGGACTAGATCTGGAAGATTATGTGCGGCAGCTTAATCCTCAGGTTAATCATATTTGCATTGAGAATATCGCCCTACAAAACAGTGAATTGGAAGACGTAGAGGCAATTGCCGCTCTCAGACACGAACTGGGACTGTATGGCAAAGTTGCGATTGTATATACTGGCACATTTGAAGCCTACCAGGGACTGCATATTCTGTTTGAGAGCGCGTGCCAGGTGGTGCAGAAGTATCCGGAGGCGCGGTTTGTGCTGGTTGGAGGTAAGCCGGAGCAGGTAACCTGCTGGCAGCAGAGAACGATAGCTATGGGCCTGCACGACAGGGTGCTTTTTACTGGTACTGTTTCTTTGGATAAGTCACTGCACTGTTTAGCACTTAGCGATATTTTGGTCTCACCGCGCACGGAAGGGTTATCAGTACCGTTGAAGCTGTATTCTTATTTGCACGCTGCCAAACCAATGGTGGCCACTAATATTGTTGCCCACACGCAGATTCTGAATGAAGAGATGGCAGTACTGGTTGAACCAACTCCGACTGCCTTTGCCCAGGGCTTGCTGCGTCTGCTAAACGATGAGCAGTTACGCATCACACTTGGTGAAAACGCCTGCGCCTACGCTGAGCGAGAATTCTCCAGGGAAAGTTACCTTAATAAGTTGGAACGTGCCTACTTGTCCGCCATGCACCAACAGCCAGTCAGCGAAGTAGTCGTACCTGAATCGGGTAGACGCCGCACCGTTTCGGTTAGCTCATAGGGTATCTGTAACCATGTGCGGTATTTGCGGCGTCATATCACGAGATGGAGAACGGCCGGTCAGCCAATCGCTGCTGCGCCATATGAGCGACCAGATGCGCCATCGTGGCCCCGACGACGATGGCTTTTATCTGGACGAGCAGGCCGGCCTGGCCATGCGCCGTCTGAGCATCGTTGATCTTTCCACCGGCCACCAGCCCATGACCAATGAAGACAAAACAGTCTGGATTGTCTTCAACGGCGAAATATACAACCACCAATCCATTCGACGGCGGCTCGAAGCCAAAGGCCATCAGTTCGCTACGCAGTGTGACACCGAAGCCATCATTCACGCCTACGAAGAGTATGGAGACGCTGTGGTCAACCACCTCAACGGCATGTTTGGCCTGGCTATTTGGGACACGCGCCGCCGTCGCCTGCTGCTGGCGCGGGACCGGGTGGGCATCAAGCCGATGTACTATTATTGGTCGCCGCAGCGTTTTGTTTTTGGCTCGGAGTTAAAAGCGGTCATTGCCAATCCCGATGTGCCGCGCGAGCTTGACTTTCAGGCGTTGGACCAATTCCTGACGCTGGAATATATTCCCAGCCCCCGCTCTATTTTTCGCAATATCCACAAACTACCGCCCGGTCACCGACTGATTCTGGAAGAAGGGTGTGAGCCGCGCCTGGAGCAGTATTGGAACGTCAACTTTCAGCCCACACACAAGAGTGACGAAGCCTATGTGGAAGAATTGACAGAGCTAATTCGTGACGCCGTCAAGATTCGACTGATGGCCGATGTGCCTCTGGGTGCGTTTCTGAGCGGCGGTATTGATTCCAGCAC
>SLGK01000039.1 GCA_007123775.1 Anaerolineae bacterium
CACACCCACCCCATCCCCCACACCCCAGCCGGCCGAACGGCTGACCTTCGGCCTGGCGGCACTCGATGCGGGCAATGAACAATTAGCTATTAGCCACTTTACGGCCGTTCTTAACCAGCGTGAAAACCTCAGCCTGAGCCAGATTGTAGACGCCCTCTACCACCTGGGCGTGGCCTACCACCGCAGCGGCAGCCACACCAGCGCCGTCAGCACCTTTAGCCAACTGCTTGAGCTAGAGGCGGCCGACACGCCCGCAACAACCTACTTTTACCGCGCCCGCTCCCGCCAGCAGTTGGGTGAGCATGAGGCCGCCCTGGCCGACTACGACCGCTATCTGGAAATCCACCCCGAAACGGCCGCCTACGTGCGCCCCTATATGGCCGCCGTCCATCTGGCCCTGGGCAATCGAGAAGCGGCCCGCATGGCCTACGAAGCGGCCCTGGAAGCTCCGGCCCACTACCTGACCGAGATTGACATAAGACAACAATTAGTCGAATTTTACCTGGCCGCCCCCAACTACGACGCCGTCATTGCCCAATACGACGCCATCCGCGATCTGGCCCAAACGGAGATTACCAAAGGGCGTATGACCTATCTGGCGGGGGCGATTGAGCAGCAGCGGGGCAACAGCCAGGCCGCCTATGCCCGCTTTTTGCAAGGGGTACGAGATTATCCTCGTGCTTACGAGAGCTACCTGGGCCTGGTGGAATTGGTCAACAACAACCAGCCGGTAAATGAGTTCCAGCGCGGCCTGACCAACTATCATGCCAATGTCTATGAGCCATCTATTGCCGCTTTCGGCCGTTATATCGAGGCCAATCCGCAAACCTACCGGCCCGATGCCCACCTCTATCGCGCCTGGGGTTTTGAAGGCTTGGGTAATTTGGAAGCGGCGTTGGCTGAACTGGACCGCTACGCCATCGCCGACCCGGCCAAAGCAACCATGGAGCGGGGCCGGATGCTGGCGCGTGCCGGGCAGCCGCAGAATGCGATTGCGGCCTATCTGAGCTATCTGGAGCAGTTCCCCGACGGGCCGGATGCTGCTTTTTGCGCCTGGTGGGCGGCCGTTTTGACGGAGCGGCAGGGGGAGACAGAAACGGCCGTAACCCGCTACCTTGCAATGGCCGACAGCTACAGTTGGCACGATGACGCCCCCCAGGCCCTCTTCCGCGCCGGTTTTTTGCAGTGGGAGATGGGTGAGACAGATACGGCCGTAGCCACCTGGATTCGTCTCACCCGCACCTACCCCAACCGGGACGAGAGTGGCGCGGCCCTCGTCTGGCTGCTGCGGACCGTTGACCCCGATGATTTTGCCGGTCAGGTGGGCGGTCCCGTCGCCGCAGCCGAGGATGCCACCACGCTGGCCCAGGCCGTGGAAAGCTGGGCCACCAGCAGCCGTGGTGCGGGCTACTACGCCTTGCGTGCCCGCGACCTGATCAACGACGTGCCGCCCTTCCACAGCGAGACCCCCTTCCTTCTGCCCGCCACGCCCGATGAAGGCCGGACCGAGGCCGAAGCCTGGCTACGCCAGCAGTTGGAACTGGGGGCCGATGTGGCTGTTGGCGATCTATCCCCCACGCTGCGCCAGGACAACCGGCTGATTGTGGGCCAACAGTTGTGGCAAATGGGTCTGTTCGAGGAGGCCAAACGGGAGTTGGAAGGGGTGCGCCAGGCCCACAGCGGTAACGCCCTGCACAGCTACCAACTGGCTGTTTTCTTCCGCGATTTGGGCCTCTACCGCTCCTCCATCATGGCCGCCAGCAGTTTACTCGGCCAGACCGGTCATACGGTTTTTGAAGCGCCTGTGTTTATCGGCCGTCTACTCTACCCCGTCTACTACGCCGACCTGATTATGCCTCTGGCCGAACGGTACGGCTTTGACCCGCGCCTCCAGTTTGCCCTGGTGCGTCAGGAGAGCCTGTTCGAGAGCTTTGCCCGCTCTCACGCCGCTGCTCAGGGCCTCAGCCAGGTCATCCCCGACACCGGGGCCTGGATTGCCAACCGGCTTAACTGGCCCAACTACCGCAATGAGGACCTCTACCGCCCCTACGTTGGCCTGGAATTTGGCTCCTATTACCTCGACCAGCAGTTGCAAAACTTTGACGGCCACGTCCACGCTGCGCTGGCCGCCTACAACGCCGGTCCGGGCAACGCCGCCCGCTGGTATCAGGTAGCCGGTGGCGACCATGATGAGTATGTGGAAACAGTTAATTTCGCCGAAACCACCCTCTACATTGAGCGCATTTATAGCGGGTTTGTGATATATACTTATTTGTACGGGGGAGCGGAGTAGCGAGGTGGCGAAGTTGCGAGGTGGCGAAGTGGCGTGGTTACTTCGCCACTCCGCCACTTCGCCACTCTGTTAAGGAGGTGTTGGGATGGGTGTGACGAATTATGGGGAGTGGTTGGAACAGGTACCTGATTACATGAAGCAGGATGGCCTGTGGGAAATGGAAGTATATCGTAAGGCGTTGTTTCTTTCTGATTTGGCCTGGTCTGATTGTGAAAAGTTATTGGCACACCCACTGGGCCGGCCGCTTGCCTGGCAGTTGATTCGTAGTGCTGGCTCTATACCGGCTAACATGGAAGAGGGCTTTGGGCGTGGGTTTGGTAAAGATTACGGCCGTTTCTTGAAAATAGCTCTGGGATCTGCGCGTGAATCTAAAGGGTGGTATTATCGCAGCAGACAGATATTACAGGCAGAGGTCATTGACCACCGTAGCCATTTATTGGTCACTGTCATCGCCGGACTCATTACCATGTCCAAACAACAATACAATCATAAAAACCACAACAAAACTTAACAATAATTTATCGGCCGAAGTCGCCCAGTAGCACCAACAACCGCGCCGCTCCGCCACCTCGCCACTCCGCTACTCCGCTACTCCGCCACTTCGCCACCCCGCCACCATGCTCGATTGGCAGACTGAAGAAGAACAAACCTGGGAAGATGAACCATCACCGCCGCCGCCAACGGCCGTTTCTCCCTGGCCGCGTCGGTTTTTATGGTTGTTGGTTGTTCTTCTGTTGGGTGGCGGAATTTGGCATGGGGCCAACTTCTTACAGCAGCGCGTCGAGACAGCTACCGGCGAAACCGAAGCCGATCTGCGCCATGCCTATGGCCTGCTGCGCCAGGCGGCCGAGCGCCAGGACGTTGATCTCTTTAACCTGCTCCTGTCGGGCCGGGACGAAGGCTGGGCCAGGGCGCAAGAGGGGTTGATTCTGAACGGGCAGTTCCTCGACCGGCCGACTTGGGGCCTCAGCCACCGGCCGGAATTAGGGGCAGACGATCCGGTAACAGAGGTGGTTCTGGCGCCTGACCTGCTGTCGGCGGAGGTAACGGCCGTTGAACCCTACCAGTTTTGGAGCATTGCCGACCAGGAAATCAAAACCGCGCTATTGCAGCATACGGCCGTTTACCGCCTCGGTCCCAACCGCTGGCTCTACGCCCCGCCCGAATCAGACTTTTGGGGCGAAACGGCCGAAATCTTCGGCGAGTTTTTACACCTCACCTTCCCCGAACGAGACCGCGCAGTCGTTGAGCAGCTATTCCCCAACCTCAACGCGCTGATGGCCAACACCTGCCGCCTGCCCGGCCTCACCTGCGATACCATCCGCGCCGAGTTCAGCACCAATCCGGCCACGCTCCGCAAAGACCTGCGCCAGGCGCTGCTGGACCCCAGCGAGCCAATGCTGTTGCCCACCCCCACGCTCATGGGCCTGCCCCGCGACGCTGTCGGCTATGAATTTCTGTGGCTGGCCTACGGCCGTTACCTCAGCACGCGCACCATCACCCAGCAAACCGATTACGACTGCTGCCACTATATCGCCTACCACCAGATTTTGCTCCATTACCAACTGGCACAGCTCAATTTACGCGATTGGCCCCTGCCCCAGGCTGCCGCTGCCGGCCAGACGATAGAGCACATTCCGCCTGATGAGACGGCCCTCAACCAGACAGTTTTCCGCGATGGCCTGCACCAGGCCTTCACCGACCTGGATACGCTGGCCGCAGCGATTGAAGCCAATGCAGGCCCCATCGCCGCCACCTATCAACAACTTCCCCCTGACTTGCAGACGGCGTACATTCTGGTCGATTACCTGGGTGCCGGTCAGTCACTACCGGCGGCCGATTTGCAAAGCCAGTTAAACAACCATGACGGCCTGTTAGATTGGTACAATGCCGTCAGTCAAACGCCCGCCGAATCTGATACCCATTTAAGACTGCAACTGATTGATTACGCGACGCGCTATCGCACCGACATCTCCCAGCCCACAGACAGCCTGACTATCACCTGCGCCCCCGTCAGCGGCAATTTGCGCCTGACCTACGATCCGCTCAACCGTACCTGGCAGGAACAGACCCTGCCCCCGCTGCCGGCCATCTTGACCAAGGACGGCTGGCCAACCCCCTCGCCGCGCCAGGTCTACCCCACGTCTGCCAGTGACCTGTACCTGATAGACAGCGGCGATCAGCTTTTCCTGGCCACGGCCGATTCCCTGCTTCCCGTTCAGTGGGAGGGATCGCGCCCGGTGGATCGCGGGGCGCTCCGGGCAACGCTGCAACCCAACGGCCGTTTGCTCAACCTCGACTGGGAACTGCTGCGACGCAACCAGCGCCTGACCACCCACTACCAGCTTGACCTGGACCAATGTACGGACACGGGATGCCCGGCCCAGTCCGGCGTGGGACAGCTCTTCTGGTCGCCAGACGGCCGTCACAGCCTGGTAGCCGTCACTAATGAACAGGGAGAAACGACCGGCCTCTATACGGGTGACGAGCAGGCTGCGCCCCAGGCCCAACTGGACACCCACTTTGATCGGCTGCCCGTCACCTGGTTGAGCAACGACCATTTCGCCTACGCCACGCTGACCGACGATGAAACGGTGCAATACAATATTCAATCGCTGGCGGGAGAACGGCCGTTGACCATCACCGCCGCCGAGTTGACCGATTTATTGCCCAACGAACGAGATCCGCTGCGACCGGTGCAGCCTATCGAACTGGTTCCCAATCCGGCCAACCCCCACCAGATTTTGCTGCTGGCGGCCAGGGCCTGGTTTCGGGATCAGGTAGGCAGCGGCGTCACTTACGAACACCACTACCTCTTCTGGCTGGAATTAACGGCCGATTTCAGCCAGATCGAACAGAGCAAACTCATTCGGGATATGGGCGGCGCACCGTTCGAGGTACAAATAAACCCGGCGGGCGATCTGGCCATCGTTCACTACAGCAACTTCATTCTCTTTACGCTCGACCTGTCCCATGAGCCGGCGGAATGGTCCTTAACGCCGTCGCCGCTCATGCCCATGTCCGGCAGCCCGCCCTCCTGGTCCCCCACCGGGAATTGGCTGGCACTCACCACCAATTTTGGCCTGGTCCTCACCAATCCACCCGCCTTCGATCTGGTACACCTGGCCCCCTACGACCTGGCCAACTGCTTCCACAGCCAATGGTCCCGGTAAGGATTATGCACGTTTTCTAGAACTAGCTCTGGGAACGGCGCAAGGAACCAGAGGATGGTGTTATCGTAGCAAACAAATGTCAATAACCACCGTTGCCATTTTGCCATTTGCTTATCATTGTTCGACTTATTACCACGTCCAAACAACAATATAATATGACAAAACTTAACAACAATTTATCGGTCGAAGTTGCCAAGTAGCATCAACAGCCTCGCCCCCGCTACTTTGCCACTTTGCCGCCCCGCCACCATGCTAGACTGGCAGACTGAAGAAGACCAAGATTGGAATGAACCGCACATGCCGCCGCCAACGGCCGTTTCCCTCTGGCGGCGTCGATTGGTGTGGTTGGTGCTGCTGGGGCTGGTCTTGGGCATTGGTGGCTGGTACGGTGCTGGCCTGGTTCAGGAACGAGTCGATACGGCTACCAGCGAAACAGAAGCTGACTTGCGCCAGACCCATGCCCTGCTGCGCGAAGCCGTTCTGAACCAGGACAGAGAGCTGTTTACGCTGCTTATTTCCGGGCGAGACACGGCCTGGGCTGCGGCCCAGGAGAAACTGTTAGCTGAGCGGCAACTGCTGCACCGGTCAGAGTGGGGCCTAACCCTGGAGCCTTATCTGTTTATGGATGATCAGGTACAAACGGTCACGCTGTCACCTGATCTGCTGTCGGCGGAAGTAACGGCCTTTGAAACGTATCGATTTTGGAGTGTGGCCGATCAGGATATAAGGATAGCGGTGCTGACACATACGGCTGTTTACCGCCTCGGCCCTGATCGCTGGCTATATGCCCCGCCCGAACCGGATTTCTGGGGCGAAACGGCCGAAATATATGGCAGCCATCTCCACATCACCTACCCCAAACGGGACCAGGCAGTCATAGAGCGGCTGTTCCCCAACCTGGACGCGCTGGTAGCCAATACTTGCCGTCTGCCTGGTTTGGGTCCTTGCGATCCTGTTCAAGTTGACTTTAGTACCGACCCGGCGTTGGTAGGTCTTCGCCTGACTGATATGTTGTTGAATGCCGAAGAGCCAATCCAATTACCTACTCCCACTTTGCTGGGCGTACCACAAAATGAAGCGGGTCACGAAATTTTATGGCTGACATACGGCCGTTTTCTCAGCAGTGCCCTTATCACCCAACAAACTGACTATGTATGCTGTCGTACCAGCCAGCTTTACTTTCCCCTTCTTCATTATCAATTGGCCCAACTTGATCTGCTCAACTGGCCCTTTGCCAATAAATCCGTCTTTGACCGTATGGGATTTCGTCGCATCGAGCCTGCCCTTTTCAACAACATGTGGCAGTTCAACAGAAGCATCTCTATTGTTCCAGCTATCGACATTATCAGGCAGCCAGGCGACAATATCAGAAGCCACCCACCACCTAATATGCTTCTGCCTTATGAACAACGTATAGAGATGGAGGATGCGCTCGCTTACGCTTTCATTGATTATTTAACCGACGAGTGGGGCCAGCAGCCAGCCGAACTGCAACGGCAGTTACGCCACCATGCCGATCTGTTCAGTTGGCTTAATCAGTTTGTTGATGCCTCGTTATTGTCAGAGCAGTCGCTACAGCTTAACCTGATGGATTACATTTCCAGCCAGGGCAACCAATTTCAGCCACAAATACCGCTTACCCTCACCTGTGACCCCAACGGCCCGGCTCCCCGCCTGATCTACGATCCCACCACCCGCACCTGGCAGGAACGGCCGTTGCCACCCCTAGCCGCTAATGTGCGGCCCGAACCCATCTTTCGCTACATCCACCACATCCACCCCACCCCTTATGAAGAAATAATGGTGTTAGAAACGGCCGTTTCCTTCTACCTGGCCACCCCCGATTTGCTCCGCCCCATCACCTATGGCAATGGCCTGCTTGCCAATCAGGGCACACTCTACCTAACAGCCGCCCCCCACGACCAGCTATTACATCTCACATTAGAAACTCTACAACGCAATCAACGCTTCACCGTCCATTACCAGCTTGACCCAACCGCGTGTGACGATGAGCAATGCCCGGCTACTATTGCCCCCGGTCAGATTGATTGGTCGCCAAACGGCCGTTATACCCTCATCACCATCAACGAATGGCAAGCCCTCGACCCCGGCCCCGGCCTATACCTGGGCGATGAGCAGGGCAACGTCGTCACCTACCTCGGCGACCATTACGACCGCCTGCGCCCCGTCTGGCTGGATGATACCCATATCGCCTACCCCAGCCTGGATGAGAATCAAGCGGCCCACTATACCATCTTGGCCATCAACGATCCCCCTTCCGGGCCAGTCGTACTACAAACCATCACCAGCGACGACCTGGCCCCCCTGGTAGCCGAAGCAGCCGACATCCACCGCCCCATTCAACCCATTGGTCTCATAGCTGCGCCAGATAATCCCCGCCATTTGTTGGTGCAGGCTGCCAAACCCTGGATTCGGGGTCAGGTGGGCAGCGGCGTGGCCTACGAGCAATATTATCTATTTGGCTTGCGGTTAACGGGAGATTTAACCCAGATAGAAGAAGGTGCGCTGTTACGCCAATCGGCCGATGGGCCGCTGATGGCCCAGTTTTATCCTGCTCGTGACTCGTTCTCGTTTGGCCTGGTTTATGTTGATGCCGGGCCACAAACAACCATCTCCTTGATTGATTTGCCCATACTCTTTTTTGACGCGACCTTCAATGGCCAGCAGGGGACCTGGCCTCTGGTAGATACCTTGACGACACCTCCGCCCGCCTGGTCGCCCGATGGCCTCTGGTTAGCCACGGCTTTCCCCTTCGGGCTGCTGCTAACTAATATTTATGCCAGTAGCAATTTCCACCTGGCCCCTTATGACTTATCGAACTGTACCACTATACAATGGGTAGAGCAGCGGGATTAGGTATTTTCTTATGCTAGACTGGCGCACAGAGGAAGAAGAATGGGACGATGTTTCCCCGACACCGCCTCCACCCGACCAACCGGGCCGGCGCTGGCCCTTTTGGCTGGTGTTAGCGGCGCTGCTCGTGGCCGGATTGGGCCTTTCTTACCGGCAAATTACCGGCTATCTGGCCCAGGTGGATGAGGACATAACGGCCGATATTGCCACCAGCCACGCTCTCCTCACCAGCGCCCAGGCACGGGGCGATTGGGAACTACTGCAATCGATCCTGTCCGGGCGCGACCGGGGCTGGGTCGAGGGGCAGCGGCTGCTCTTACGACAGGGCCACCTGCTGGACCGGCAGCCGTTTGGTCTGGCTTATATGGACGGCGCGGACGCAACGGCCGATCCCCACATCACCCTTAGCACCGATCTCAACGAAGCCGAACTGACCCAGCCGCTAACCTACCGGCCCCAATGGTTCAACGAAGACGATACGGCCGTTCATCTCGAACAAACCTGGTACTATCGGCGCGGCGACAACCGCTGGCTGTTAGCCCCGCTCCCGGCCGAATTTTGGGGCGAATGGCGCGTCAGCCAGAGCCAGCGGCTTACCCTGGCCTACCCCGCCCGCGACGCCGACCTGGCCGAACGGCTGCTGGCCGACCTCGATGCCGAGCTGGTCCGCGCCTGCCAGACGCTCCCCCACCTGGGCTGCCCGGCCAATTTCAACATCTACCTCCGCTTCGACACCAATCCCGTCACCCTGGCCCGCAGCGCAGACCCGGCCGTGATGCTCAACCGGGTCGGGACCCTTGACCTGCCCACACCCACGCTTATCGGCCGGCCGCAAGATGAGGCGGCTTACGAGTGGCTCAAACAGGGCTACGCCGCCCACCTGATCGCTGCCGCCATTAGCGAACTGGTCGGCTATCGCTGCTGCGAGCAGGGCTTGTTTCACCAGGCTCTACTCGACCGCCAGCTTGACGCCCTGGGCCTGCGCCCCTGGCCGATGACGGCCGAATCATACGCCACCCTGCTCAATGAGCCGGTGCTGGGGGTGCAGCGATTGGACCTGCTCTGGACGACCGCGCCGCAGGCCGCTATGACCCCGCAGCGGCGGCAGGTGTTGGCGGCGATAGATTATTGGCTGACAGATGAAACGGCCGTTCCTGCCGAAATGCAGCGCCGCTTACAAACCACCGCCGGTTACTGGTCCTGGTCCCGCCGTTACGGGGGCGATACGCGCAGCTTCCTGGTCCAGCGCGATTGGTTGGCCTTTGTCCAGCGTCAGGCCGACGCCGCCAATCCCCCACGCCCGGACTGGCCCGACCAGGAGATTCAGTTGATGTGCAAAGATGGCCCCAGCATGTACGCCCATCTTTACCGCTACAACGTAGCCGACGATACCTGGCAGCAGGAGATGCGGCAGCGGCAGTTGCTCTTTATGGCCCCGCTGCCCAACGGGGGCGGCGTCTTGTTGCAAGAGCGCATTCAGTTTTCCGGAATGCGGAACATCATTTGGGAAAACGGGGCGCAGCGGGAAGGTTTTGCCCAACCGCTGCGCGGCTCCATTTTCCGCGCCGATCCGGTAGCCGGGCCGGATGAGCGTATGTTGGTCTACGCCTATGACTTTTCGGCCCGCCAGAGCCACTTTCGCCTGCTCGACCTGACTGACTGCGACGAGCAGGGTTGTGATTTGACCACGCTGGAAGCCCCGCCCGTCTGGTCGCCGGATGGTCGTGCCTCTTTGCTATGGCCGCAGCGAACGGCCGTTTGGTTGGGCGATGAGCAGGGGCAGCCGCAGCAGGTGTTGGCCGAAAGTGGCGCGGCCCCCTTCTGGCTGGATGAGACGACGCCCGGCTGGCTTACCGCCGAGGCCGTCGTGGTGCTGGAGGCATCGCTAGAGGCCGACCAGCCGACCACCTTACTGCCCCTGTCGCGGCTGCAAGAGCATGTGCCAGCTAATGTGTCTCATCTGGCCTTGAATTGGCAGGGAGTGGCGGTGGCGGAAAACGGCCGTTATCTATTCATCCTGGCCGGTCTGACACCCCACGATCCGCTGCGGGGCGTCAACGGCCTCCTGTTCCAATATGATCGGGTCAGCGACGAGGTAACGCTGCGCTGGCAGGTGCCCCACGACGTGGTGCCTTACTATCCGCTGCGCTTTTCGCCCGACGGCCAATGGCTGCTCCTCAAAAGCAACGGGCCGCGCCAATACCATTTTTACCTCTACCACATCGAGAGCGGCCGGGAACAAATCATGACCTCTAACCATATGAGCGCGTTCCCCAACTTCGACTGGTCGGCCGACGGCCGTTGGCTGCTGCGGCTGGAGCAGGGTTTTCTCCACCTATCGGCCCCGTCTGAGGGCTACCAGACGCTCCTGCTGCATGAGTTTAACCAGTGCCAGTTTGCGGCCTGGGTGGGTTCAACGGATTAGCCACCGAAAAAACCGAGTTTTTTGCTAGAACGCATCACAATCACCGGAGTGGTTGGCCTTGAAAAACTCGGTTTTTGGACCTTTTTCCAGAACCGTTCGGCCAGTGCCTTGCACTGCTTTTGACCCTACGGGCTGTCCAGCCAGACGCCAATCGTACAGTGTTGTCCGGCCATCTCCCGTTCCATCCATTTATCACCGGCCGGTTGAGCCATTATCACGGTGCGGCCAGGCAGCAGCAGCCATTGGTCATCGGCCGTAAACCCATAGCTTTGTACGCCCCCCATTTGTACCGGATGGGCGTAAGTCGTAATCTCACCCGTGCCCAGCGCGTAGAGCTGCAATTCATTGTTATCTGGCACAACTAGATAGTTGCCGCCGGGCGACAGAGCCAGTTCCGATAAGCGCGGCCCGGTTATTTCCGGAATGTAGCGGACCTCTCCTGTCTGCCGATCAATCACAAACAAATATGCCCGATCCGCGCGATCAAAGTTGATCGCGCTGGCCAGCACCAGGTCGGGATGGGTGGGCGTGCCGCGCCCGCTGGCCAGAACAATATTGTCTGTCTCGGCAACAACGCCCTGCGCCAATAGCAAGGCTTTGGCCTGGCTGTCATTGAGCAGGGAGACGAATTCATCCGGCTGGTCAAGCTGGCGCAGCACCAGGCCATCGGCCGCACTTAAATAACCAAACGTCGTGTCGTCCAGCCAGAACGGGGCGACACCGGCGTCGCTGAAGACGCCGGGAACCGTTACCAGGCTCTCGGCGTCAGGTTGCAGATGCCACTCAAGCGCCTGACCCGTTTGGGGGTTGTCAAAGACTAGCCGGTCGGTTGGTTCAAAGGCACAGTCGCCGCTCAGACATTGGGCGATGTTCAGCCGCAGCAGTTGCAGCGGGTTTTCGGTTGGCGTGGCGTAGAGATACCCGCTTTGGCCGAGGCGGCCGGCGGTCAGGTTAAGAACGGTGTAGGGCTGGCTGGTCTCGACCACAAGCTGCTCGCTGAGCGCCTGCCAGAGATAGATGTGGAAGCCGACGCTGCTGCCTTCGGCGACGCTCACACCGTATACCAGAATGGCCCCGCTGTTGGGCAGGGGAATGATGCCCTGGGGGACAAAGCCAGGCGTGTTTAGGAAGCGAGCGGAACGTCTATCCCAGCCTGGTGGGTCGGTTCGGTAATGCCACAGGCTCAGGCCGGACTGGCCGACGGTGTCCTGGCAGATGAACATGGCGTCTGCGGGGGGCAGCCACAAATCAGGGGTGGCTGTGCGGTTGATGGTTGGTGTGGCCACTTGTGTGGCCAATGGTGTGGGGGCAACGGCCGTTTCTGTCACCATTATCTCAGGCGCGGCAATTTCCAGGTCGCCCTGCTGCCACCAGATAAACAGACCAATAACAAAAACGAACAGCACTAAACCGACCGCATAGCTAACGGCCGTATTCATTTTACGCATCATGATCGACCTCCTTAAATGGCGATTCAGATTTTGGCGAATCGCCTCCGATTGCGCCGGGGTCAGCTTACGGGAGGGCGCACGTAAAGCCCGGCGAATCTGGTCCATGAAGGCCAGCTCCGCCGCCATCTGCGCCTGACACTCAGCGCAGCTTTCCAGGTGAGCCGCCCAGCGAGCCTGTTCAGCCGCCGGCAGCCCCTGGTCCAGATAAGCCTCCAGTTGCTCAAAGGGGAAATGTTGGTCATCGGTCACGATTTATCACCTCGTTCACGTCCCTGATCAAACGCTGTCTCAGCCTGGAGCAGACGGCGCAACTGCTGTCGCCCTTCGTACAACTGTTGGTAAACCCGATTTGGGTTGCTGCCCAATATGCGGGCTATTTCCGCACCGGTATAGTCATAGCGGTAATGGAGAAACAGGGGCAGCCGCAGCCGCTCATCAAGCTGGTCGGCCAACTGCCATAACAGATCCGCCTGGTGTTGTTGGGCGACCGTATCGGCCGGATTTTCGACGTTGCCAGATAGACGCAACAACCAGCCACCCGTTAAGCTGTCCAGTGAAAAAAACTGGCGCAGCCGTTGGCGACGCAGTATCAGGCGGCACTGGTTGACGGCAATGGCTATCAGCCAGGTTTCAAATCTGGCCTGGCCGCGAAAGGCGTCTATTTTCTGAAAAACGGCCAGAAAGGTTTCTTGAACAACATCCTCAGCCAGGGCCGAATCCTTGACAATGGTGACGGCCAAACTGTAAACAGGCTGCCGGAAACAGTCGAAAATCGTTTCGAATGCGCTCAAGTCACCGGCCTGACACCGTTCAATCAGAGCCGGGTCAACGCCCACAGTATGGTTTCTCATAAACGGCCGTCCTTTCTCAGTACCACTATTATATTAGATACACAACTTTGCCAAATCTTAGAAATTGCCCGTACAATTGGCGTAAATGGCTGGCCGGTTTACCATCCAGATAGTCCGATTGCCCTTTTTTCATTATCTAACGGGTCACGTACACAGATGAGCAACAATTTTGACTGGCAAACAGAAGAAGACGTCGCATGGGACGACCTGCCGGATACCCTATCTGAGCAGAGTGAGCCAGCCGCTAGACGGTCATGGCCGCGCCGCTTGTGGTGGCTGCTGTTGGTGGCGGGTCTGCTGGCGGGCGGCTGGCTGGCCTTGCAACAGGTGACGGCGCGGGTGGCCGAAGTAGAGGCGGAGGTCACGGCCGATCTGCTGGCCAGTCATGATTTGTTGCTGCGCTCGGCGGTCGCGCAGGATGAGGACGTGGTACTCTCCCTGCTTTCCGGCCGGGATGCCGACTGGACGCAGGCCCAATTTGAAGTGATGATGGCCGGGCTGTGGCTGGAACGGCCGTCTCTGGGCCTCACCTATCTGCAAACACCAACAGAGGGCGTGACGGTCACATTCTCTTCTGACCTCTATACGGCCGATATGGTCTACGACGTGGTGTACCAGACCGATACGGCCGACACCATCACCTTGCAGCGCACGGCCGTTTACCGGCGTGGGGCCGACCGCTGGCTCTTTTCGCCACCCGACGGCGACTACTGGGGCGGCTGGGAGGAGGCCGAGTTCCCTCGCCTGACGCTGCAATACCCGGTCCGTGAGGCTGAGATCGCCCAACGGCTGGGAGAGGACCTCAGCCAGGCAGTGGCCGATTTTTGCCGCGAGATTGACGGCATCGACTGCCCGGCCGATTTTCGGGTGCGCTTACAACTGGACCACCGGCCGCAGAGCAAGTTGCTGTTGAATACGGCCGTTTTGCCCTTTTACGGCGTTGCTTACCACTACCAATTGCCCACCCCCGCCCTGGTCGGTTTGCCCCTAGACGAGGCGGCCTATGACGCCCTGCGGCGTGGCTACGCTGCTCAACTGCTCAGCGGCGTAGTGGCTGACCGGACCGCTTATAGCTGCTGTCGTCAGGCAGCCATTTTCCGGGTAATGGTCGATTACCAGTTGAGCCAGTTGGGACTGCTCAACTGGCCCATCACCGAGCCTGTTTATCAAGAGGTCGCCACTGGTGAACGGCCGTTAGACGCCGTCGCGCTATCTGGCATTTGGTGGGGGGAGGATACGGCCGTTTTGTACACAGAAGATGGCTGGTTGGCCTACCTGCTGGTCGAATATCTGCTCCAAGACACGGCCGGCCCATCTATTGTAAGCTGGCAGGCGATGCTGGGCGTACGCCAGGAACTTTACGCCTGGCTGGAAACGGTGGAACTGGTCAACCAACAGGGCAGCTATGCGGCATTGGCTGACCAACTGTTTCACTACGCTTACATTCAATCCCTCATCAAAGCGGAAGCCGAACCACCCCAACCGCTGCCCGGCGACGATTTGCTGCTGGCCTGTATGTCTACCATGACCTCCTTTCCTACGCCGGTTCAACTGCTACGCTATAACCCGGCTGCGGATCGATGGCAGACCGATCAAAGCTACCTGGGACAGCCCATTTTGTATTCCGATGGCCGTGGCCCCAACAACCAGGGGGAAGGGGCTATTTTTGTCAATCAGGTTGGTGGTCCGGAAACCGATTCGCCGCAAGTTAGTTACTGGCGAGACGGGCGAATACGGCCGTTAACCCCCGCCGGCCTGGCTTTTGCTACCCTGGGTGATTTATCACCAGACGGCCGTTTCCTGGTCGCCTACCAACTCACGACCGATTCGTTACGTCCCACGCTGTTTGATCTGGACGACTGCCGGTCCGACGGCTGCCGTCTCTTGCCGCTGACCGGCGATATTCGCTGGTCGCCCTCCGGTGAATACAGCCTGATCTTGGCCAATGTCGAACAGCCCAACATACCGGTTATTCGTCAATTCGGGTTTGGCACATCAGTTGACATCTGGCCGGCTGATGAGCGGGGCCAGCCGCTGGTAGATGAGCCGATAACGGCTGTGCGCGCTCCCTTTTGGCTTGATGACCACACCTTTGGTTACATTGAGCAAAACGACGGCCACGAACGGGTTATGCTCGTCCCCAGCACCCAGACTGCTGCCGCGGCTTTTCCGCTGTTCACGCTGAGTGCAATAGCCAATCGCTGGCCGTCGGGCAACGATGATGCGCCTCACTCTATTCTGAGCGTTATGCCCAACCCCCACCGGGAAGGCCAGTTGGTGCTGTTGCTCCAGGGAACGCATAATCTACATCTCATGGCGTACCACGCTGTTGACCAGACCTTGACGACGTTAGCCGAACCATTGCCCAATCGGCCGGTCCTGACTTATCCCATGGGTGATTACCTGCTGTTATACCTTGGCCCCCCACAAGGTGCTGGAAGTGTCAGTCAACTGTTCGCCTATAATATGCGGCACGATGTAGGCCAAAGCTACTACAAGGAAATACGCTACGACTGGTTTTTGTTCACGCCAGGTTTTACTGTTTATGACGACTGGCTGCTCATATTGTTGGACGAGCGACACCTGCTGCTGTCGCTGCCGCATGAAGGCTACAGTCAGATAGTCGCTTATGAAGAATTTGCCGATTGTTATGGCATGACTTGGGTGAGAACGACGGATTAGGGGATAAGCGGATTTCAGCAGCGTTCACGAGATTACAGATGATGCAAGCGCGAGGCAGAGAGGTGTGAAACGTGATACGTGATAATTCTTGGCGCATCACGTTTCACGTTTCACGTTTTACGTTATGTTCGATTGGAAAGTAGACGAAGAAGCCGATTGGGACGAACCGGAACGGCCGTTACCGACCACCCCGTCCCCTGACCATACCAACCGCTGGTTGTGGCTGGCGGCCATTATCATTTTAGCTGCTGCCGCTGTCCTTTTTTACGGCCGTCTCAATCAGCAAATAGCCCGCACCGATGACAACCTGACCGCAGAAATCAGCGCCGCTTTCAACCTGCTCTGGCAGGCCGACCGGCAGGCAGACGCCGACCTCTTTGCCCAACTGCGCCACGATACCGGCATTAACGCCTGGCGCACAGAGATTGACCGCATCTTTGAGTTGGGTCTGCTCTTTGACCGCGCCACGCTCGGTTTTACGCTGACCGGCACCGAGCCAGAGATCGTGGACATCACCTTTAGCCCGGACTGGCAAACGGCCGTTTTAACCGCCCAAATCGCCTACGATACTGCCTACGCACCCGACCCGATTCACCTCAACTACCCCCTTTTCTACGAACGGATAAACGGCCGTTGGCTGCTCGTTCCCCCGCCGGCCGACTACTGGGGCGAAATAGTGCGGACCAACGACCAGCGTATCACCGCCCTCTACCCCCAGGCCGATGAGGCGATAGCCGACCGGCTGCTGGCGGACCTGGCAGCCAGTGTTGACGACGCCTGCCAGCAGATGGCCCACATGGACCAGTTGCGCGGCTGCCCGGCCGACCTGGCTGTGACTTTGCGCCTGCAACCGCGACCCGGCAGCCTGGAATCGCTGTTGCTGACAGTCACGCAGGACCGGGTGCGCTTCCAGCGGCAGGGGCACAGCCTTAACAGGCCCGTCTCTTTCGATTTGAACCTGCCCACCTTGACCCTGTTGGGCGTGGCCGGGGATGAGGTGGCATATACGGCCGTGCAGTCCGCTTTAAGCTACTGGCTGCTGGCCACCGTCCTGACTACCCAGGTTGATGATGACCAGTTGCCCATCCTGCGCCAGGTCTGGCTGGAGTATCAGCTTGAGCAGTTGGGCCTGAGTCCCGGACCGGCCCCGACCCCGCCCGTCAGCCTCACCCCACCGGCGCAGCCACCCGCGGCCGAGGTGGCCCTGCTCTGCGCCGAGCCGACGACGCTCTCTATTGACCTGCTGCGCCTGACGCCAGATACGGCCGAACTCTCGCTGCTCTATACCGGGGCTGACCACGATACCGTAGACAGCCTGTTCCAGGGACAGGTATTAGGGTTGCGGTCCCAGGGCATGGTGAATTTGCTGCGCTTCCGGCCATTCTTTTTGCGGGCCGACGGCACGCCGCTAACATTGCCCCCCATGGCTGGCCCGCCCCTGTTTTTGTCCTGGCCGGCTGACCCTGGTAAGGCAGCGGAGGTGGCTGCTGCCTGGGCCGAAGCTAACTTGTGGGCCATTGATCTGGCCCCTTGCCTGGACGAGGCTGAGGGGGCTTGCCAATGGCAGCGCTTACCCAGTTGGCCGATCTGGTCGCCCAGCGGCCGCCAGCTGTTGTTTATGGCCGCCGACGAAACGGCCGTAACCGGCCGCCCCTACCGTCTCATCCGGCGTGGCTCCCTCACCGATCTGACTAACCTGGTTGATGTTGGCCTCACCGCCAGTGTAGACTTCAGGCCATTCTGGGTTGACGAGACGACTTACGGCTACGCCCGGCTGCCCGCGAGTCCTGCCGCCTGGTCCCCGTTCGATTTTGAGCTAGTTCTGGCCAGTATAACCGATGACGAACCACAGCTTTTGCTTACGGCGGCTGACATTCGCGCTACCCTGCCGTCTTCTTTGCCGTCCGGTTACATGATGCCCCAACTGGTGCGGCCTATAGACGGCCGTCCCGACCAGTTTGTCATTGTTGTCACCTTCTGGCCGGCCGAACTGCTACCCCACATGCAGCTCCAACGGGCTGCGCTACTTTACGACCGGGCCAATGAAACGCTGGACGTGCTGGCGGTGGGGGCGGACATGTTCGTCTCACCCAACGGCCGTTTTCTTTTCCAATGGCCGCCGCAAGATATGGGCTGGCAAACTGAGGCCAACGGCCGTTCCTGGCATTTAGACTGGCTGGATTTGACCACCGGGCTGGAGCAGCAAATTACCTGGCCGCAGCGGCCGGGCCGGGAAACGGCCGTGCCTGCCCATGACTGGTCGCCCGGCGAAGATTGGTTCCTGCTGCTGGCCGATAACAACTTGCTGCTGGTGGAAGCAGGCGGCCAGCAGTCTGGCTATGTCTGGCCCCTGGCCGAACATTTGCAAAGCGATTATCATTGTTTTGATGCGGTATGGATAGAACGTAATCAGTAAAACGTAAAACGTAAGGATTTTTACGCATTACGTATTACGTTTTACGTTACTACGCCTTACGTTTTACGCGGGAAACAAACATGACCCACCGCAAAGTACAAACCCAATTCGGGCCAAACGCCGCCGCTTATGGTTCTAGCCAGGTCCATGCGCAGGGGGCGGACCTGGCGCGGCTGGTTGAGTTGACCCAACCCCAACCCGACTGGCGAGTGCTGGATGTGGCCACCGGGGCCGGGCATACGGCTTTTGCGTTTGCGCCAATTGTCAGAGAGGTAACGGCCGTTGACATCACCACCCCCATGCTCACCACCGCCCGCGAGTTAGCCGGGCAGCGCGGCCTGAGCCACATCCGTTTCATCCAGGCCCCGGCGGAGCAGTTACCCTTTGCCCATAACAGCTTCGATCTGGTGGTTTGCCGGCTGGCAGCGCATCATTTTGAGGAAAACGGCCGTTTTCTCAGCGAAGCGGCCCGCGTCCTCAAACCGGGCGGCCAACTGGCCCTGCTCGACAACATCGTGCCCGGCAGCCGGCGGCGCGGCAAAAAGGCGGACCTACAGCGTCGGGCCGGAGCCTACATCAACGCCTTGGAGCGGCTGCGCGACCCCAGCCACGTCCGCTGCCTCAGCCTGGATGAATGGGTTGATGCCTTTATCACGGCCGGATTCACCATCAGCCACCAGGAAAGCAGCCCCATGCCCCTCGACTTCACCGACTGGACCGCCCGGATGCAGGTCCCGCCCGCCAACCGCCAACGCCTGCGCGCCATGCTGCTGCAAGCCCCCGAACCAGTCTTAACCTTTTTGACGCCAACCGTATCGGGCGATAAAATCGAGTTTTGTTTACACAAAGCGATCATAATCGGGAATTTGTCGTAAAACGTAAAGAGTAAAACGTAATGCGTAAATAGAAACCATTACGTTTTACGCATTACGCTTTACGCCACGGAACAACCATGACTAAAAAATACCATTTCTGGATAACCGGCTGCCAGATGAACTACGCCGATGCGC
>SLGK01000229.1 GCA_007123775.1 Anaerolineae bacterium
CTTCGGTTAAATTGTCAACGAGCGGTCGTTTTTGTCTATCAACTTGAATAGCCCGTGTATGCCGGACTGTGCTTTTGGATTTTTGGTTTGTCTTTTTCATACGTGAATTGTAGCCAATTTAGGGCTTGACAATCCACAAAATAGCTTAACTTGTAACCAATGGAATAAGGAGAGCAAAAATGAGCAAGGTACGAGTATTAGTGGGAACACGCAAAGGAGCGTTCATTCTGACGTCAGACGAAAAGCGGGAAGAGTGGGAGGTCAACGGCCCCCTCTTTGCCGGTTTTGAAATCTTTCACCTGAAAGGATCACCGCTCAACCCTGACCGGATTTATGCTTCCCAAACCAGCGATTGGTTCGGGCAGTTGATCCAGCGTTCGGATGATGGCGGCCAAACGTGGGAACCGGTGGGCAATGAGTTTGCCTACGACGGTACGCCCGGCACCCACCAATGGTATGACGGCACGCAGCATCCCTGGGAATTCAGGCGTGTCTGGCACCTGGAACCATCGCTGACCGAGCCGGAAACCGTTTACGCCGGTGTGGAAGATGCAGCCCTCTTCCGTTCTGATGACGGCGGCCAAAGCTGGCAGGAACTGCCGGGACTGCGTGAGGTGAAGGGCCAGTTGTGGCAGCCGGGGGCAGGTGGCATGTGCCTGCACACCATCATTCTCGACCCTAACGACCCCCGGCGGATTTATATCGCCATCTCGGCCGCCGGCGCCTTTCGCACCGACGATGGTGGCCGGAGCTGGCTGCCGATCAATCGTGGCCTGAAGTCGGATTACGAACTGCCCGATGCCGAAGCCGACGTGGGGCACTGTGTCCACAACATTGCTATGCACCCGTCCCGGCCCGATGTGCTGTTCATGCAGAAGCATTGGGACGTGATGCGCAGCGATGACGCCGGCGATCTGTGGCATGAAGTCAGCGGTAACTTGCCCAGCGACTTTGGTTTTCCCATTGCCGTTCACGCCCACGAACCGGAGACAATTTACGTGGTGCCTATCAAGAGCGACTCAGAGCATTACCCACCGGAAGGCAAGCTGCGCGTCTACCGCAGCCGCACCGGGGGCAATGAGTGGGAAGCACTGACCAACGGGCTGCCGCAAAGCGACTGTTACGTCAATGTGCTGCGGGATGCGATGGCGGTGGATACGCTCGACTCTTGCGGTATCTACTTCGGCACGACGGGCGGGCAGGTTTACGTTTCGGCCGATTCGGGCGATAACTGGCGACCGATTGTGCGTGACCTGCCGGCCGTCCTGTCGGTGGAGGTGCAAACGTTATCATGATCCGGGTTGAACTGCCCTTCCATTTACGCAACCTGGCCCAGACGGGTAAGGAAGTAACGATTCAGGTCGAAGGGCCGGTCACGCAGCGGGCCATCCTGGATGCGCTGGAAGCGGAATACCCCATGCTGCGCGGCACGATTCGAGACCACGGCACGCAGCAGCGACGGCCGTTTATCCGCTTCTTCACCTGTGGCCAGGATTGGTCTCACGAGTCGCCCGATGCCCCCCTGCCCGAGGCCGTTGCTGCCGGTACCGAGCCGTTCCGGGTGGTGGGGGCCATGGCGGGTGGCTAAGGTTGGTAATCGGTAAAAGGTGATACTCATGAATGCAAATTACAAACCACGAAACTACAACAGCGTTTCCCCCTATCTGATAGTAAACGGCGCGGAGACCACGATCCAGTTTTTGATCAATGCTTTTGACGCTCAAGAACTGCGTCGTTTCCCCGATGAAAGCGGCCGGCTGATGCACGCTGAGGTTCGCCTGAACGACAGCGTGATCATGCTGGCCGATGCGGTTGAAGCCTGGCCAGCCATACCCGCCCATGTCCATATCTACGTGCCCGACGCGGACGCCGCTTACCAACGTGCCCTCGCAGCCGGGGCCACATCGGTACAAGAACCGGCGCAACGAAGTGAGGATGATGATAGACGAGGCGGCGTCAAGGATGCCGGCGGTACGACCTGGTGGATTGCTACCCAGGTATCGTAGGCAATCAATGGCAGACTTTGATATTGCCGGCCACCGGCTGGCCAACCAATCTATTGCGCCAGCGACTATGGACACGCCGGTTGAGGTCGTCCACCGGTTGGGCGCGGTCCAGGCGCAGGATTATGCCAGCGGGCTGTGGGCGGTTGGGCTGCGGCTGAAGGAGGCAAACCGGCAAAGCGTGGAGCAGGCCATCAGTGACAGAAAGATCGTCCGCACCTGGCCCATGCGCGGCACGCTGCATTTTGTCACGGCCGTTGACATTCGTTGGCTGCTGGCCTTGCTAACCCCACCCATTCTGGCCCGCTCTGCCCGTCGCCACCAACAACTGGAACTGGATGAGGCCACCTTTGCCCGCGCCGCCGACTTGCTTATGGCCGCTCTGGAAAACGGCCGTTCCCTCACTCGTCGCCAGATGATGACTGTTTTAGAAGCAGCGGGCATCAGTACCGGTGGACAGCGTGGTTATCACATCCTGTGGTGGGCATCGCAAACGGGGCTGATCTGTTTTGGTCCACAGCAAGGCAAAGAGGAAACCTTTGTCCTGCTGGATGAATGGCTGCCACCGGGCAAGCAGCTAAATCGGGCAGAGTCACTGACAGAACTGGCCCGCCGCTACTTTACCGGCCATGGCCCAGCTACCGTCCAGGACTTCGGCTGGTGGTCGGGGTTGCCGGCGGCCGACGCTCACCAGGGGTTAGAGTTGGTCCGGGCAGAACTGGTTAGCGAGCAGATAAACGGCCGTACCTATTGGTTCTCCACCACTGCCATGCCTGAAACCAGTACGCCTACTGTTCACCTGCTGCCCCCCTTTGACCAATATCTGCTGGGCTACAAAGAGCGCGACGCCGTCCTGGATCCGGCGCAGTCCGCCCGGATTGTGCCCGGCGGCAACGGCGTCTTCAAGCCGATCCTGGTGGTCAAGGGCCAGGTGGTGGGCGTCTGGAAACGCACCATTCGCAAAACAAAGGTTACGATTGAGTTGATGCCTTTTACGCCGCTTGACCCGGTTCAACTAGAGATGGCTAACGCTGCCGCTGAACGCTACGGCCGTTTTCTCGATCTACCGGTTGAAGTAGCTGAGGTCTCCTGACCTTGTTTGGCAAAAGACCATCTGCGTTTATCTGCGTCAATCTGCGTCCCATTTTTTAGGAGGAAATCATGGACATTCTACAAAAAGCAGCACACTTTTTTCAAAACCAGGGCCGCGACATTGACCAGGCCCTTTTCCATTATCACTTCGACGACCTGCCTCAGGAAGAGATGCTGGCCGTCCTGGGCCGCTACCAAAACGAGGACGGCGGCTTTTGGGGGTTAGAAGTGGACATCGCCGCGCCAGAAAGCAACCCGTTTGCCACTGAACTGGCGCTGCATATCTGCATTCAGGCCCACGTGCCCGGCTCCCACCCGCTGCTGCAAAAAACGGCCGAATACCTGGAAACCACCCAATCCGACGACGGCGACTGGCACTTTGCCGACGCCATTTATGAGCATGAGCTGGCCCCCTGGTTCCGGGGCTGGACCTGGCCCACACTTAATCCGGG
This sequence comes from Anaerolineae bacterium, assembly GCA_007123775.1. Taxonomy (GTDB): domain Bacteria; phylum Chloroflexota; class Anaerolineae; order Promineifilales; family Promineifilaceae; genus SLGK01. The sequence continues at coordinate 3,548 of SLGK01000229.1, forward strand.
CTGCACCACCGCCGGGCTGCTGCGTGAGTTAGGACTGGGTTCGCAGCGGCTGCACGGCCGTGTCGAACAGCTTTTCCAACAACTGGCCAATGAAGCGGACCTGACCGGCGACCAGTTTTATGCGGTACGGCCGTATGCCTTTTACTTCTTGCCCCAATGGGACCATCCGCAGCGAGAGTTTTACCTGTCCGGCCTGCTCTGGTGGCTCATCCGGCAGCACGTGGAGGATAGCCTGCCCAGCTCCGGCCACTTCTTTGAGTACGTGCGTAACCCCCACACCTACACCGGGCAGTGGCTGCCGGCCCATATCCTGGAAGGACGGTTGGCAGCGCTGGCGGCCGAACAAACGGAAGATGGCGGCTGGCCCTCCCCCTACAGCGACGGCTGGCGCGGCTGGATTACGGCCCAAAACCTGATGACCCTGCGCCAATTTGGACGTATCTAAACTATGAGCGAATCAACGGCATATAAAGATTATTTTGATGAGACAATGGCAGGATCTGTAAGAACTGGGATGGCTACTATACCTCTATTTCAGGCCAGCCCGCTCGAATTTGGTTTCGATCTGTACGGCCGTATCGCCAAAGCTTTCTTGCATACGGGGATAGAGGAACCAGGTAACGCCTAATCCAAAGAGCAGACCAGTAATCAGGCGCATCCAGGAGTTGAAAGAGCCAAAGGCGTCACCAGCATAGAATTCGGGCGAGAAGGCGTTGTTGGTCAGGCTGACCAGCCACAGATTTTCGTCACGGAAGCTGCTGGTCATGCCGCCCATTAGCTCGCCAATGATGTGGCTGCTGCCATCAATAAACATGGGCAGCAAGAAGAGAACGAGACCCCACCAGGGCAACGGCCGTATCCAGCGCCGCCCCAGTTTATAAATCGCCCCAAATAAGAGGATGCAGGTGTACATGTAGACCATTCGGTCCGACCAGGCTACCTTCCAGCCCATTGTTTCGTTGCCGTTAAACTGGCGCAAGATAAGCGGATTGTTGGTATCTTGCCAGGCAGCCTGGATTTCAGGCAGGGAATACATGAACTGCTCGCCAAAGAGGAAGAAAGACCGCTGCGGCAGTTGGTGGCATTGGGTGGTGTAGATGAGATAGATCAATTCCCCGGCTCTGGTCCAGCCCCAGTGCATAAAAACAGGGGCCAGCCAGGGCAGGCCCACAAAAAGGAGCAACACCATATTGAGAGCCAGAAACCAGTGGCGGCTGAGGCGCAGCACCTGTCGGTTGATCCAGATAGCCAGATCGCGATTGCCGCGGCTATTCGTCGCGGCTTGTTGTTGTCTGCGATTTTCCATGTGGGGGATTGTAGCACAAAGGGGAACTTATTGCGTGTTGCGTATTGCGTGTTGCGTAACGATTTCACGCAACACGCAATACGCAATAGATTTTACTCAGCCGTTAGCGGCCCTTCAATCGTACCGTCTTCGTAGACAATATAGTAGGCTTCACCTAACCAGGTTTCGGGATTGGTCTCGCCGTTACCGTGGCGGGTGGCAATACCGGCTACCCCTTCCGGTTTTTCTGTTAGCAGCCAGTTAGCCGCGCTGATGGGCACGTGGCCTTCAAGGAAATAACCATCGGCAAAAGTAGTGTGGCAGGAATAAAACTGCGTGGGCACACCCGCCGCCTGCTTAATGGGATAGAGTTCGGATGAATCGTGCATTAGGACTTGCATATCATAGCCTAGTGCTTCGCTCATCTCTGCAAAGGCATCGGCATGGACATGACAGCAGCCACAGGTGGGCGACATATAAAGCTCAATAGTACCAGCTTCTAAATCGGCCGGGGTGCGGTCAAACACAAATACGGGTCTGTCAGGCACGGTTACTGGTTCCACAACCGGCTCGGCAGCCGGGGCACAACCGATCAGTAAGAACACGGCCGTTAACAACAAAATACTCAATCGGGTAGAAGTTCTCTTTATCACGTTGTTTCTCTCCTCTGTATGACAAGCAATTTCGTGAATTAGGAGATTGGCATGTTATTCGACGCCTGAACGAATTAAGATGGTCGCCACATTAGACAACCGGTCATACCAATCTCCATAAAATCTGGACTGCATTATAAAGCAGCCCCACCTCTTTGTAGAGGGTGAAGGCTCACGTCTCGTCCCTGACATATGTCATAATCTCAGGCTATTGTGGCGCAAGAGCCGTAAAATAAAAAGGCGACCCGTCATAGGGCCGCCGCAGCTTGCTTATGTGTTGGTATGTTAGGGGGATTCAGATAGAAGCCAGAGGGAAGTGCTTTAGCTTATATTATCAACCCACCAGTGGCTCATCTTAGCCGGTGGTATCAATGACACTATTCTTGCTGCCGTGCTCATTGTCAACATAGTCATCGGCCTCGTCATCATTCAGCCACATCTCGCCGTTGACCAGATAGCGGAATTGAAAACGGCCGTTTTTCGGCAGCCGCTCTTTGATCTGAAAGGCACCGCGCTTCAGTTGCGGCATATCTACTGGCTGCCAGTTGTTATGCTCACTGACCAGGGACACACTGTCTACCCCTTCGGCACCCTCATATTCAAACGTTACTTCAACTTCATCTTTCGTCTTAAAGAATCGTTTCTTGATCATTCGTATTTCTCCTATAGCTTAAGAGGGCTTAAAGCCCCCAACTAGTTGCACGTTTAATCTACTTTATTTTCAAACTACAGACAAAACCGCTCCTAAGAGCGGTCAACTATCAATATCTCGTCGCTAAAGCATAGACATTATAACGAACCCGGCTAATCCGTCAAACATTCCTGAGTGGCAACGGCCGTTTCTAGCAACCACGCCTCCATCAACCGATATTAGAAAAGCCCGCCACGCAGCCGCTCCATATCCGGCGGGCCGTCAGGCAAACCGCGCACCGAGATAACATTGGCCAGCGCCTGAATCTGGTGCAAAATACCCACCGCCTGGCGCGGCCGTTCTACTTCCAGGCACAAAATCACCAGTTTCTTGCCCGCATTCGTAGTCAGTGGCGTATGAATATAGGCAATGTTGATACGTTCCGCCTGCATCAGATCCGTAATCTCATACAACAGGCCGGGCCGATCATACACATCTATGGCCATCGTCAGGAGCCGGGCCTTGCGCGGCGTCGTTCTACCCCATTCAAGCTTGAGCAGCCGTCCCCACTGGCGGGCGCGGCGTGACGATTGCAGGGTGTGGCAACCTTTGCCATGCACCGTCACGGCCCCATCGGTTCGTAAATAGCCCATAATCGGCTCACGCGGCCGCGGCTGGCAAGTGCCACACAGTCTCAGCTTGTGGCCATTGGCGTTAGTGATGACAAACCGCTCCCCTTCTAACGAACGAACTTCCGTATCCAAATGGCGCTCCGGGCCTTGTTGCCAGATGTCTTGCAGCACCCGTGTGGAAACGGTTGTCGGCAGCAGTTCAGCGCGACCCAGCTCATAATATAACTCTTGCTCACTGCCATACTTGAAGGCTTCAGCAACGGCCGTATGTGGATAACCAGGCAGCCCCAGCATTTCCAGCTCAGAGGTCAGTAGCTGCTTACCCTGGTCGATGGCCTCTTGGCGCGAGAGGCGACGGAACCAGCGGCGGGCATGGGAATGGGCATAATTGGTCGTAATGTAGCCCAGGTCCCGATCCAGCCAGGCACGCTGGGGCTGAGCGGCCTGCTTTTTGATAATACGCACATGATCACCATCGCGTAACGGCCGATTTAACGGGTACGGCGTCTCATTCACCTGCGCTGCCAGACATTGATCACCCAGGCCAGTATGAATGCTGTAAGCGAAATCAAGGGCGGTTGCGCCCTGCCTCAGTTCCACCACCTCGCCCTGCGGCGTGTAAACACGGACCTGTTTACGCAAAACATCCATTGCGCCCTGTACGCCCAGGATAGGATTTTGTGGCTCTATGTTGATATTCTCATTGATATTCTCGAAGAAGGCTTCAATACGGTCAGCAATTCCCTTCGTCCAGAGCGGTGTCCCCGCATACAGCCAGCGCGTCAGCACACCAATCCGCGATACCTCGTCCATGGCCACGGTACGTAACCGCAGCTTGATACGCCGCCCTTCCGTGTGGAAAACCATCGTGTGCAGCGAGCGGTACAAGTTATCGCCCGGCACGGCAATATAATCATCAAAGCGGCCCGGAACTGGCTGCCACAACTGGTGTAAATGGCCCAAAGCCTCATAACAGGCTCGCCAATCATTGAGCAGCACCACCAGCCGCAGCGTCTCATCTACCTCTCGATGCGACACCCCTGCCTGAATCTGGTCCAGATACACCGTATAAATGTTTTCCGGATCGATTACTACGTTGCGTACGTCCAGACCAGCCTCAAGCAGACATTCAAATATCTGGCCGCTAACCAACTCGAAGAAAGGCTGATGCTTCTGACGTATCTCGTCCAAACGCGCACTTACTATCTGGAACGTTTCAGGATACAACACCTCCAGCGACAGCGTTTCCATTTCGTTCTTCACGTTCCAGATGCCCAGGCGGTTGGCCAGTGGCGCATATACGGAAAGCGTCTCGTGTGCTTTCTGCTGCTGTTTGTCCAGTGGCATAGCCTGGATGGTCCGCATATTGTGCAGCCGGTCAAACAGTTTGATAATAACTGCCCGCACGTCGTCGGTCATGATTCCCAGCAGCTTATGGAGTGTGGCCTGCTGCAGTTCGTCGGGCGACATGCGGCGCCCTTTGGCCACGCCCAAAGACACATCCTTGAGTTTGGTGACACCATCGACCAACAACCTGACGTCAGCACCAAATTGCGCTTCTATCTGGTCAAGCGAGACTTTTGTGTCTTCGGCCACGTCATGCAGCAAAGCGGCCACCAGCGCTGGCGCGTCCAGGTGATATTCTGCCAGATAGTAAGCAACGGTGAGCGGATGGGTAAAAAAAAGCTCGCCGGATTTACGGCGTTGATCACCGTGTTCCCGACGAGCCAGGGCAAAAGCAGTCTCCACCATTTCCCTATCTTTGAGGGAAAGATAGCTGTTGATGCGACAAAAGAATTGGGCGGCGTCTGCCAGCAGAGGGCGCGTGGTAGGCAGCACTTTAGAGGCACAATTGCCTACTTGTGGTGCATATGTCATAACAGGGTCTTGTGTTTTTATAACCATGCACCAATGATAATCGTTTTAGACCCGGTTTTCAATCTTTATTTAAGTCCGTGAAGCGATAGCCAACACCCCGTTCGGTCAGTATATATTTGGGATTTGTCAGATCTTCCTCGATTTTCTTGCGTAGATAGTTAATGTAAAGGCGCAGATAATGGGTCTCTTCACGGTATTCGTACCCCCATACTTTCGCCAGCAGCGTTTCGTGTGGCACAACCCAACCGGCATTTTGAATGAGATGGTTGAGCAGTCGGTACTCGGTTGGCCGTAGATCAATACGTTCACCGTCAACAATCACCTGGTGGCGGTTGAAGTCAATGGAGAGGCGGTCATCAATTTCAAGAATTGTGCGGGGGGTGGGAGCTGGCCAGGCAGCGCGGCGCAAAACGGCCGTTACGCGGCTGCTCAATTCACGCGGGCTAAAAGGCTTGGTAATATAATCGTCGGCACCTAGTTTAAGGCCCTGAATAATATCTTCCTCATCCCCTTTAACCGTTAGCAAGATAACCGGCACGGTCGAAATCTCTCGCAGCATACTGAGGGCTTCAAAGCCATCCATTTCTGGCATCATCACATCCATGATGACCAGATCGGGCGTATGCTGGCGTACTTCTTCCAATGCCTCTGCCCCGTTAGCAGCTTCAATGACCCGGTATCCCTCAAGCTCCATATTCATGCGAATGAAACGGCGCATACGCGCCTCATCATCCACAATCAAGATCACACGTGGGGCGTTATCTTGTAAAGATTTGGGTATTTTTTCTACCATAGCCGATTACTCTCTCACGAAGCCTATTACATCATCCATCTCACCTGTTGGCAGCACCTGGATAAAGTTGATGCGATGCCAGGGCACAATAATCGTCATCACCTCATCATCAATATAATGGACATCAGTGCCATCGCGACGGCGCATATTGTGCATCACTACCACCTGGTCAGCCGCATCGGGCAGCTTTTCAACTTCACATAAAATTGGCTCTTCATTGACAATGTGTACAAGTATTGATTGCATTGTTATTATCCTCAGTCAAACAGAATGTGAACCAGCAAATTGCCAAATCGCACCTCATTACCACTCCTCAATAAGTAAGGGGTTTCTGGTTCTAATTGATAGTCGTTAAGCAGGGTGCCGTTGGTGCTGTTTAGATCGCGCAGAACAACGCCCTCAGCGACCAACTGTATCACCGCATGGATACGCGAAACGCCTTCTGTCTCACCAGCGTCCCCTGTCAAATCAAGTTCAGGTTGCAGGGATGCTTTGGGATCAGCTCGACCAACGTATAGCTGTTCTTCAAGCGTTAGCTTGACCCGACGACGGCTTTGGGGAATGACGAAAACCATGCGCTTCTGCACGTTCTTAACGGGCCTGAGCGCTGTAGCCACCGGTGGTGGCAGAGTTGGTGAGGTGAACTCCTTGAAGGGAAAGACTGTGGTGAGGCTGGCAGCCGTTGCCAGCGAATCGGTCGCTGACAGGCCAGCACCACACTCTGTGCAAAACAGACTACCTTCCAACTGCGGCAAATTACATTCAAGACAAATCTTCATCTAAATCCAGTCTCAAAGTCTTATCAATCAAGGCTCTAGTGCCGTACTTAATTGCTTTGCGCCCTTCAATGGAAATCGTTCCCATCCGCTGCAGATGATCGGCCTCCATCTGTGCCTGATGGGCCAGGTTCGTTTCACCCGATTCAAGCAGGCGGGTCGTCAGATAGCGCATTCGGCGCGTCGCCTGATTCAAATTACCCGCCTGCACGTCAGCCCAGGCCTTTTCGTTCATACGATAGAGAGTCATGATCCGTACCGCTTTGGTGAGCAACGGCGACGGTGTTTTTGGCTGTGCTGGCTCAGAGAGGACCAGGAACTGAGCAGCAGTCTGATACTTCTTCTCCAGATTGGTGCCGGCCGCGCCTGGCAAATCGGCTATCAGGTTGATCGGCAGCCTTATACGCGCCTCACGCGGCTGTGGTGCAATCCGTATTTCTAACAGAAACGAAAGTGGAGCACGGCCTTCCAGATCACCTAACTTGATCTGTGAGCCACCCAACTCTAGCGGTTGGGTAAAGGGAGCAACTTTGAAGCCGTAAGAGACAGTAGCGGCACTCGAAGCCTGGTTGATCAAGCGCACATTTTTAGCATGAACGGTTCCCAATCCCTGAATCCGTTCTTGCAACTGCTGCAGCACCTGCTCTGGCGTTTCAATAAAATCGGAACGGCCGCCTGAGGCAGATACCAGAGCATCTAGAAAATTATCGTTCCATTCAGTGCCAATGCCAAACGCACTGATACCAATTCCTTTGGCGGCCATCGTTTGAGCCAGCTTCAGGCACTTTTCCTCATCCCCATAGGTATGACCATCGGTAAGTAAAATGAGATGATTATTGTAGTGGCCCAGAGAGACGGTTGATAGCTCTTGGTTGCCGGCCATCATTCCCTGGTGAATTTCAGTGCTGCCTGATGCGCTAATTGTGTCGATACGGCTACGCAACAGCCGAATATTGCTGTTATCGGTAGCAGCGGCAACAATCTCGGCTCGATCACTAAAACTGACCAGCGAAACCACGTCTTCGGGCGTTAGTTTTTCCACAAGGAGGGTGACAGCTTCCTTTACGCGGTCTAAACGCTCACCTCGCATTGAGGTGCTGCGATCTATCACAAAGCATAAGTTAAGAGGCCGCTGGTTTTGTTGATCCGCCTGCTGCCGGTCGGCCATGACTTTAACCAGGGCATATACTATCTGCTCCTGTTCAGAGATAGCGAGCGTGTCGCGACTTACGTCCAGGCTAATTTGAAGGTCGGATTGCTGGGCTTCGTTCAGCAGCTCATCATAAACAGCCCGCCGGTCAGCGTCGCTGAGAACCTCGTAGGCCGTCTCGATAAGCTGCCGGTCAGATTTTGAGCCGTCAGCAACCGCTTCTTTGGCCTGCCGGTAAGCAATCTGAATAGCTTCTAACGAAGCCTGGTTCGGCACACCTAAGATGCGGTAGTAGTCAGGTTGCTTGTGGCTCATGGCTCAGACCAGTTATAGTAGTCCAGCTAGAATTGGAAATCAGCGATTATCAGAGAAATGTTATCGTGCCCGCCAGCATTCATAGCGGCTTCGAAGAGGGCATCGGCCGTTTCGGTTACCGATTTTCCTTGCCGCAGGATTGTCTCAATGGCACCATCTGAAATCATACCAGATAAACCGTCACTGCACATAAGTAAACGACCCTGGGTTGGCAAGCGCAGCGTGTAGCTATCTATCTCCAGTTCTTCCCCCTGGCCAACGGCTCGCAGCAGCATGTGGCGTATATTGTAAAAAGCTTCGTCTTCGGGCGACAGTTGACCAATATCTTGCAGGCGACGAGCCAACGAATGATCATCCGTGATCTGTTCCAGGCGGTCTTCACGTAACAGATAGGCGCGGCTGTCACCTACGTGGGCCACAAACAGTCGTTGGCCAATAACCAGGCATATTGTCAGTGTCGTGCCCCCGTCTATCTCAGGGTCGGGATTAAAAATAGCAGCATTGGCTTCTTCAACCGCCTGGGTCAACACTTCTTGTACCGGGATTTGGAGCGGGCTGTCAATTGTTTGCAGCATGGGTAGATAGAGTTCGTTCAGAATGTGGCGAGCTGCTACGCGAATCGCCAGATTACTGGCTTCATGGCCGTTAACATGGCCACCCATACCATCGGCCACCATGTAAAGACCAAAGGGCAGTTGTTGGAAATGACCTGCCACCTGTGCATTAAGCACCATACAGGCATCTTCGTTGCGCTCTCGTATGGCCCCCACATGGCAGAGATGGGTGGCCTGTAGGCCAGGTGTAGCTGGCAGAGCAAGCTCATGGGTCTTTTGGCTGAGAATGCCGGTGTCGCGGGGCGACTGCTCAACTACCTGCTTTTCACGCACCATTGTCAGAGGGGACGTATCGGGTGTATCGGCCGTATCAACGGCCGATTCCTCCACTGCCTCAGCATCATTTGACGTGTCTGCTTTTTCATTCATTTCTTCTGGATCGGTTAGGGAAGAGAAGTTGCTCATATGATTATCCTGGCTGCTTAAGCCGGCAGGGCGTACAGATAATGGTCAGTAGAACCGACATAAACAACACCATCGGCAATGGTGGGGGAGGATATAACGGGACCTTCGGTCTTGAATCGCCAGCGAACCTCGCCCTTTTTGGTAGTCAGGCTGTAGATGACACCGTCCGTAGCCCCAAAATAGACGGCATCTTTCCAGATAGTCGGCGACGATGAAACCTGGCTACCCACCTCAAAAGACCATAACTGCCGGCCTGAATCCATGTCAATGGCGTAAAGATTGCCGTCGGCCGAACCGACAAAAACCACGCCATCATGAATCGTCGGGGAGGAAATAACGGCGCGTCGGGTGGGGAAACGCCAGATGGCCCAGCCCGTGCCCGCATCCAGCGCGTATACGGTGTTGTCCAGAGACCCCACGACCAACATCTCGTCTACAACGATGGGGGAGGATGTTACCGCGCGTTTGGCCTGGAACTGCCATTTGATTTTGCCCGTTGTGATTTCCAGACAGTAAACGTACCCTCCCTCTGTGCCAAAAAAGACGCGGTTTTCATCAACAAACGGGGAGGAACGAACGGCCGTATAGACATGTGTTTTCCAGGCCAACCGGCCATGCGTGGCATGGACCGCATAAAAATGATTGTCATCAGAGCCAAAAAAAACGTGGTCAAAATAGGCGCTGGGTGAGGAGTAAATGGCACCATTTGTCTCGAATCGCCAGCTTAGACGGCCGTTGCGGGTGTTAATTGCATACAGGTGTTTATCCGAAGAGCCAACGTATACCCGGTCGCCATAAATACAGGGGGATGAACCAACACCGTCCGAGGTGGGGAACTTCCATAAAAACTCGCCGTTTTCACGAGAGAGGGCGTAAAGGTTGTTGTCGTAGACACCAACGTACACCTGAGCGCCATTGACAACCGCATTTGACCTTATTTCGTCCTCGCATTTGAATGACCACAACGGTTTTACCGCCTCACCTGAGCGAGATTTGGGTTCAACGGCCGTTTTGTTGACATCTGCTTTAGTACCAACAGCCGTGCCTTCGCTTGGAAACAACAGGTCCCCTTGAAGCTGAGACGAGCCTTTTGTTTCTGAGGTAAGGAGCAACAGCGCCTCTTTCAAAGCCAGGGCATCAGCAAAACGCTCTTTGGGATCATAAGCCAGACAGCGCATAACAATTGCCTCGAATGCCGGTGACACATTGGAGTTTGCTTTACGAATCGGCCGTTCGGCAAAGGTGAAAGGTGGCTCGAGCCGAGGGTCCTGGCGCGTCAATAAGTGATGAAGGGTAGCTCCCAGGGCGTAAACATCGCCGGCCGGCGTCGCTTCACCCCGATACTGCTCTGGCGGTGAATAGCCTTCCGTACCAATCATGGTACCTTTGTTACCAGCTTCAAAATTCTTGGCAATGCCAAAGTCAATCAGCCGAATTCGATTAAACTGGTCCAGCATAATGTTAGATGGCTTCATGTCACGGAACACAATTGGCTGCGGTTTTTGCGTGTGCAGATAACCCAACGCATCACAAAGCTGAAGGGACCAACCGATAGCATCCGCCTGAGTAACCAATTCATCTTGCTCTTCCAGCCAATTCTGCAAGTCCTTGCCTCGAATTAACTCCAGAACCAGATAGCTGCGGTTGCCCTCGGTAAAATAGTCAGACACATCAGGAATGGCCGGATGGTTGAGCATGGCCAGCATACTGGCCTCTCGCTCGAACGACTTTATCGTCAGTTGGCGCAGTTGCGGGTCGTTGGTGGCGATAATCATTTCCTTAATAGCACACAGCTTGGTCACGGCCGGAAAGCGCATGTCGCGTGCCTGGTAGACCGAGCTGAAGCCACCAACGCCCAGCGTGCCTACGATGCGGTAGCGATTTTGTAGCATGTCGCCAGGCTGCAAATCACCGCGTTGCTTCTTCTGATTCTGTTTTCGCAAAAGCTGTCTGGTTGTGCGCCCCATGGTCGTTGCTGTGCCCTTATAATTTCGGAATAGTATGAATAAGTTTTATATTGGTCGCCAGTCGCTGTGTGTCATCTGGCATGTGATACCAGTTGCGGACAATAAGCTGTGGGCAATAAATAGTGGGCAATAAATTGTAAACAGTAAATTGACGATCTTGTACACCTGATGCCCACCGTATCCTTGTGCCAAGAAATAGTTGCCTTTTAATTATAAGTTGAGTAGCTAAATAATCAAACTACAGCCTTTTTGTTTCTTAAAACAACCCTAACTTGCTTGACGCTGAATGGTCAATAGTCATATAGTCGGGGTCTTATGATCATTCAACGCAAGCCACCCCGCTATCCACGACGTGGGCCTTCATGCCTTTTTATCATAACCGCTCTAATCGGTATCTTCTTTGGCTTTATGGTCATATTGAACGCCGAGCAGGTGCGCGACACAATCATTCCGACACCTACGCCGGAGCCAACCCGCTCGGCGGCCGAATTTGCCCTGCTGGCTGAGTTAAGTGAGCAGGATGGGGAACTGGCCGAGGCCACCGGCTATTACGAAACCGCCATCAATTTGGATCCGAGCCGGCCAGAGCTGTACATTCGGATTATTAGTGTGCTGATACGTCAAAATCAGCCGGAAAAGGCCCTGGATTATGCCAGCCGGGCCACGCTTTTAGCAGCTGATCGCGATGATATATGGACGGCCGTTGCCTCCGCCTACATTGCCAACGGCGACCGGCTGGTAATGATGGGGGACCGGGCCGGGGCCAACCTGCAATATGCCGAAGCTTACATAGCCGCCCTGGAGGCAACGCGCATCAACGACCAAAACGCAACCGCCCACGCCCTGGCGGCGGCCGGCCAGGTGTTACAGGGGGATTTTGCCAAACTGGAAGAAGCCCAGCAGTTAGCCGATACCGCGATCTTTCTGGACGGCAGTAATCCTTATGCGCGGCTTTACATGGGTAGCGTGTTTACCAATTACGCTCGTTACAATGAGGCGCTCGAACAATACCAGCTAGGGATCGAAGCCAATCCCAATTTTGCTGAACTGTATAACGCCCTGGCCTACGCTTACTTTGCAACCGGTCGCATCCCGGAAGCTATTGTTACTTTTGAAAACACGCTCCGCATTGATCCCCAAAACGCCATCGCCTACGACGGGCTGGCCTATATGTATATTCTACTTGGCGTTGACGCTGATGCGATTGAGAATGCCCTGCAGGCGGTCGAGTTGAACCCCAATATGGCCCGGGCATACGGCCGTTTAGGTCACGCCCATTTTCGCCAGAGCAACTACCCGGAAGCCATCGAGGCGTTAGAAACAGCCACCGCTATGTACCGCGAACCAAACAGTCTCAACGCCCTCTTTTTTAACCGTTTGGCCCACGCCTATCTCCGTTCCGGTACCGAAAACTGTACCGACAAAGCCATCCCCATCTTTGAAGCTGTTTTGCGGGTAGCCCTGCCCGGCTCCTTTGAACAGACCTTTGCCCAGGAAGGGCTGGACGAGTGCCGTCGCGCTGTCATCCAAAACTGACCCCGGCTTTTCTTAGCACTCTCTAAACGCGACTGCTAAAAAAGGCTTGACAGTCCTCAAATCTATGTTACAATACAGTTGCTTCACTTAGCACTCCAGCTGTTTGAGTGCTAAAAACCCATGAGATTTATAAAAATATATAGACGTGTCAAAAGGAGATAAATGATATGTCCCTGAACTTAAAACCCCTGCATGACCGCCTGGTTGTAGAACCAAAAGAGCGCGAGGAGACAACCGCCTCTGGTCTCGTCTTGCCGGAAACCGCTAAAGAAAAGCCGCAAGAAGGCACCGTGGTCGCCGTTGGCCCCGGCCGCCGCGATGATGATGGCAACCGCATCGCCATGGATGTGGACGTCAATGATGTGGTCCTTTACGCCAAATATGCCGGCACCGAAGTCAAAATTGACGGCAAAAAGCTGCTCATTCTGAAAGAATCTGACGTTTTGGCAATTGTCGAAAGCTAAAACTGACGAAAATGCAACAGTAAACTAATCACGAAATTATCAAACGGAGAACTAAGCTATGGCTAAACAACTTGTATTTGCAGAAGATGCCCGACGTAAATTGAAGAAAGGTATCGACACGGTGGCAACGGCCGTTGCTACCACCCTCGGCCCCAAAGGCCGCAACGTTGCTCTCGATAAAAAATTCGGTGCGCCCACCATCACCCACGACGGCGTCACCGTGGCCAAAGAAATCGAACTCGAAGACCCCTACGAAAACATGGGTGCCCAGCTTTTGAAAGAAGCGGCCACCAAAACCAACGACATCGCCGGTGACGGTACCACCACCGCCACCGTTCTGGCCCAGAACATTGTCCACGAAGGCTTGAAAAACGTGGCCGCTGGCGCCAACCCCATGCTGCTCAAGCAGGGTATCGAGGCTGGCACTTCCGCTCTGGCCGAAAAAATCCGCGGCATGGCCATCAGCATCGACAGCAAAGAAGAAATTGCTTCCGTCGCCTCTATTTCTGCCCAGGACCCCGAAATCGGCAACCTGATTGCCCAGGTAATGGATAAAGTGGGTAAAGATGGCGTTATCACCGTCGAAGAGTCGCGCGGTCTGGAATTTGAGACCGAGTACGTGGAAGGTATGCAGTTCGACCGTGGCTATATCAGCCCCTACTTCGTCACCGACGCCGACACCATGGAAGCTGTTATTGAAGATGCCTACCTGCTAATCCATGACAAAAAGATTAGCTCTGCCCAGGACATCGTGCCCGTACTGGAGAAATTAATCCAGGTTGGTAAGAAGAATCTGGTCATTATTGCTGAGGATGTGGACGGCGAAGCGTTGGCTACGCTGGTCCTCAATAAGCTGCGCGGCATGATCAATGCCCTGGCTGTGAAAGCCCCCGGCTTTGGCGACCGTCGCAAAGCGATGCTGCAAGATATTGCCATTCTAACCGGCGGCCAGGTCATCACCGAAGAAATGGGCCGCAAGCTGGAAAGCGTTCAGCTCAGCGACCTGGGCCGGGCGGCCAAAGTTGTCTCCACTAAGGATGACACCACTATCGTTGACGGCCAGGGTGAAGATGCCCAGATCAAAGGGCGTGTAGAGCAAATCAAGGTCGAAATTGAGCGCAGTACGTCCGATTACGACCGCGAGAAGCTGCAAGAGCGACTGGCCAAACTGGCCGGTGGTGTGGCCGTCATTCGCGTCGGCGCCGCTACCGAAACCGAGCTGAAAGAGAAGAAACACCGCGTAGAAGACGCGCTGAGCGCGACCCGCGCCGCTGTGGAAGAGGGTATTGTGCCCGGTGGTGGTGTGGCTCTGATTAACGCCCTGTCTGCCCTGGATGGCGTGACGGTAGCTGAGGGCGATCCCACGACCGGCGTTAACATTCTGCGCCGTGCCCTGGAGTCCCCCATGCGTAAAATTGCGGCTAATGCCGGCAAAAATGGCGACGTCATCATTCAGAACGTGCGCCGCGCCCAGGAAGAAAAGGGTGACACCAATATTGGCTATAACGTCATGACCGGCGAGTATGTCAACATGATCAAAGCCGGCATCATTGACCCGGCCAAAGTGACTCGTGGTGCGCTGGAAAATGCGGCCAGTATCGCCTCCATGATTCTGACCACAGAGGCGCTCATCACCGACATCCCGGAAGCTGACAAGCCGGATCCGATGGCCGGTGGCGGTATGCCCGGCGGCGGCATGGGCTTCTAATAACGACTGGCAAATTTGAAAGAAAAGACCCCTCAATGAGGGGTCTTTTCTTTTGGGCCATCTTTTAGTAAACTGGGCACTAGACAACATGCGTCGCGGCGCACCCGTATACAAATGAAAATGAGGGTTTTAGCTATGGACAAGAACTTGGTAGCGCAGTTGGTAGCGACTCTGGCAAAGACAGACTGGCCGGCCGAGGAAAAGACGACGGACCGCGGTTGGGAAGCGTATAAGGTGGGCCTAGAAAAGGTGGACAGTTTTCGCCACGATCCCAAGCCGCTGGGGTCAGCCCTGCACACGTTTCAGACCGGCGGGTCACGGCCGTATGCGCTGGCGGGAGCGGCCTACGCCCTGTTAGCGGCAGCCCGCCAGGGCGATGGCAGTTATGATGCGGCCGGTCTGGAGCAGGCTATGGCCTGGTTAGAAAATGCACAGGCAACAGTCCCCGACAATCCCAACATCAATTTTATCGAAGCATTGATCTACGTGCGTAACGGCCGTTTTAACGATGCTCGCCTGGTTCTCGATTACCTGCTGGAACAGGCCCCTAAAAACATCTACATCCTGCGCACCGAGTCCGAATTTTGGTACGCTCAGGGCGAGATAGACCAGGCTATTCCCTGGCTAGAGCGCAGTATGGAAGAGGCCCAAACCGTGCCCGAACGAATGCGCCTGCGCCACCAGATGGCCGATTACCATTATGAGGCCAAACAATTCGAGTCGGCTCTGCCCATTTATAGAGAGATTTCCCGGCTGGACACACAGAATCATTCACTCTGGCACAAGATAAGTCTATGTCACTGGCATCTGGAGGATTTTGAGGCAGCACACGAGGCCAATAAACGAGCGCTGGCCATCAAAGATTTTGCTGCCGGGCGCAAAATGGAAGAGGCGCTAAAGCAGAAACTGGGGACGGGAATGCTTGGACGTTGGTTTGGCCGATAGCTGGTCTTGACCCTGTCCCATACCGGCTGATGCTTGCAAGAATTGGAGAACGGCCGTTTTTACCTCTACAGACGTTAAGCCACTGGTATCCAGATAAAAATCACAATGCTGTCGGGCGTGGTTGAGCCGCTCATGCTGCTCCGCCAGGCGTTGCGGCGTGGTTGTCTTGGGCCGTCGCGTCCGGGCCGATTGATAGTCCACGTCCAGGTAAATCAGCAAATCGGGCTGCGTCAACCGCCGCCACATATCGGCCACATAGGAATGCTCCTGGGCCGGCTGGCGCACCTCATAACCCAACTGCCTCAGTTCAGTTGTCAGCACGCTTTTACCTGACGAACAGGGTCCGACAATTGCAATACGCATCGCTTGCTTCCTGACTTATTAAAACTGTACCGCTGACGGTCTATCCTGCTAACAGACCATCTAAAGCGGTAACTGCCCGCCCAACCGCCGCACATTGTTCTCAGCACCGGCCAGAACCGACATGGCCATCACGCTAATATCGTCACGGGGACGGCCGTTATCCAGGGCCAACGCCTCGTTAAGCAGCGTGTCAACGATTGTTTGCGGGTTTCGAATCTGTTGCCTGACCATCTCTTCCATAGCGGCATAAGGATCGTAACCATTGCTACCATGCCAGCTACCGGCGTGGCGCAAACCATCCGTAAATACCACGATGATCGTGCCCACAGCAATGGGAATTTCGGTAATAACCGGCTTGGTGTTACGATGAAACCCAACGCGCTCCGAAAATTCATCGAGCAGATAAAGGCCGCTCTCCTCCGTGAAGACAATGGCCGGTGCATCATTATTGCGCGAGACCACAAATGTTTTGGTCGTAGCGTCTACCGACAAAATATTAAGCGTCGCGCTCACTTTGCCACCTCGATAGGTGTAAAGATAGTCATGGGCGGCCCGCGCTGCGGCCCCATCACGCACCCCTTCGGCCAGAAGCTGGATCGCTTTGCGGGCAACAACGTTGCTGATGGCTTTGGCTGAACGACCGCTGCGCTGGCCATCAACCAGCACCATTGACAGACCGCCATGCGGCCGTTCTACCATTTCCAGCGTGACGCCGCTCTCGCGGGTGGCGTATTTTTGTATCTTAGCTACGGCAAAGTGAACTTCCATCATTCTTCCTAAAGACAATGTCGCGGAGAGCCGCGGAGGAGTCGCAGAGATACACCGAGAAAAGCAGAGAAATAATATGTTGCGTGCAAGTATACCTCAAGAAAGAGTTTTAGTTTATATCAGACCGGCGCGGTTTCTGTTCGCTCTGCTAGAAACCTCGCGCCTGGTGACGGTTACGTGTAAACTGTGTCAGAAACAGACGCTAGTAAAAAAACGTCAAGGAGAAAAACATGACAACAACCCCAGATATTAAGACAGCGGCCGTCACCTGGCAGGGTGAAGGATTGGCATTTACAGCCGAAGTTGGTTCCGGTTACACTTTTACCATGGCTGCCCAGGCCGGCGAACAGGGCGGTAGTCCGATGGAATTATTGCTGGCAGGCGTTGCCGGCTGTACGGCCATTGATGTGGTGATGATGCTGCAAAAAATGCGGCAACCGGTTGCCGGGGTGCAGGTGACGATAAACGGCACACGGGCTGACAGCCATCCTCGCGTGTACACGCAGGCCACCCTCCACTATACTATTCGCGGGGAGGTTGACCCCGATTCCGTCAGGCGTGCCATTAAGCTATCCAAAGAGAAATACTGCTCGGCCAGCATTATGTTTGCCGAGGCCGGCGTGGAGATAGCAACGGACTTTACGATTGAGGCGGCGTAGTTATCTAGCGCAAGCGATCAGCGGCGGCCCTGGCCGGCCATTTGCTCTCTTTGAGTAGTGGGGCACGGCCGTACTGGTTGTTACGCTACCCAATCCAGTTCCAATGGGTTGAGGTTGATGACTTGCAGCCGGGTGCGGCAGTCGTTGCAAGTGAGTTTTTGACCGAGGCGAGGAGCTTTGATGATAATGCGGCCGTCACACTCCGGGCAGTAAGTTTCCCCCTTCTTGACCTGCCCGCCGCGTATCATCCCTTTTTCCGACTCTTTACCTTTTTTGCTGGACATCGTTCATTTCCTTAGAAACGCAATCAGACTACTATTGCTGAAACGTGGCGGGGGCGGTATTGACCCGCCACGTTTCACGTCTTACGAAATGTGCCGCAGAGCCGTCTGCGGTCTGCTCAAATATTCGACACCATCCTCTGTAATCAACACATCCTCTTCCAGGCTCATCATGCCCCGGTCCGGCACAATCACGTGTAGCTCTAGCGTAAAAATGTTGCCTGCTTCGACCGGCAGCTCACAAATTCCGGCGTACCGTTCCCAACGTGGTCCCAGTACCGTTGCCCCGTCATGGGCGGAACGGCCGACAAGATGACCCAGGGCGTGCATGTACTCCGGATAGCCGTTGTCTACGATATGGGCGCGGGCGGCGGCATCAACCTGCCAGCCAGGCACACCCGGCCTCAGCGCAGCTTCGCCCGCCTTAATGGCTCCGTAGACAACATCAAATGCTTCTTGCACATCGGGGGGAACGGCCGTTTCGCCCTCCTTAAACACATACCACATCCGCTGCAAATCTGAGCAATAGCCATTCTGCCGGATGCCCAGGTCCATCTGTAATAGATGGCCCCGCTCCAGCACCACATCGCCCGGTGCGGCATGGCCTACGGCCGAATGGGGACCACAGGTCACAATCGGATTAAACGGCCTGGGCCAGGCATAGCCCAGCCCCATTTCGTCCACGCGCCCCTGCACGTAGCCAGCAATCTGGCGCTGGCTCATGCCGGGGCGTACAAATTGCTCAACCTCATCAAATAGAGCCTCAGTCGTGGCCACGGCCTGGCGCACTCGCTCAATCTCGGTCGCGCTTTTGCGCCCGCGCACGGCAGCGATAATCTGCTCAGCCGACATCAGCCTGTCCAGGTAGGGCGTGTCTTGCAGATAGCCGTGCAAGGTGCGGTACAGCCCATGACTCAACCCATCGGCCGACACGTCACTCTCCGAGTAGTTGATGGCAATGGTGCGGGGCTGTAATCGTTCCAGAGCAGCCAGCAAATGCTCACGAATGCCTTCATGATAATCAGTGACGGTGGGGTAAGCTCCTAACTCGCGCACATTATCGGCATCATAATAACCGATGATCGCCTCATGCGCCCCAGCCCGGCTGATCAGAAAGGCAGAGTGCCAGGTGACGTCTACGCCGATTAGTTCCAGCACCGGGTCGGGATTCATCGAGGTTTCGCGGGCAAAGGTAAGCCAGAGGTCAACGTCTAGTTGATTGAGTATAGCGGTGGCCTGGGCCACTTTTTCTTGAATAAGCACGGCGTCAAGTTGGGTCATAGGGTAAAAAATTCCTCTTTCATGATTGATCGAACGAGTATTGTTAGCTCAGGTTAAACAACTATTTTTCCACGACTGTCTGGTAAATGGCGTCTAATTCCTCATCAGAGTAGTAATAGATGACTACTTTGCCCTCACCTTTTTTGGGACTGGGTTCAATGCTGACCCGTGTGCCCAGGGTTTGCTCAAACTGTTTGGCCAGGTCGGCCAGTTCAGGAGAGAGTTTGGGCGTTTTGGCTTGGGGCTTGGGCTTCTTTTCGGCCAGCAGATTGTCTACCAGAACGACCGTCTGACGGGCGCTCAGGCCCAGTTTGACAATCTGGTTGGCGGCCATGATCTGCTGTTCGGCATTGGGCAGACGCAGGAGTTCGCGGGCGTGACGGCCGCTGATGTGCCCATCCAAAATCGCTTGTTGTACAGGCTGAGGTAGCTCCAAAATCCGTACCAGATTAGCAACGGTGGAGCGGGCTTTGCCCACCCGTTCGGCGACGTTGGCCTGAGTCAGCCCAAATTCAGCCATCAATTGTTGATAGGCAACCGCTTCTTCCAGGACATTGAGGTCGGCCCGCTGGATATTTTCGATGAGGGCCAGTTCGAGCATGGATTGAGGCGTGGCCTCTTTGACGATGACGGGCACTTCGGTATGCCCTGCCTGCTTGCTGGCCCGCCAGCGCCGTTCACCAGCTATCAGTAAGTAACGGCCGTTTTCCTCCGTTACGATCAAAGGCTGAATCAAACCATGCTGGGCAATAGAAGCCGACAATTCTGCCAGCTTCTCATCATCCATGACGGTGCGCGGCTGATGGGGATTGGGCGCAATGTCGGCCACAGCCACCATTCTGATGCCTTGTTGATCTGTCTCTGCTTTGTCAGAACCGGGGATGAGGGCACCGAGGCCGCGTGGTCCCAGGCCGCTTTTTCGCTTACTCATGACTGTCTGTCACCTTTCACTAATTCGGCCGTTAATACCCGATAGGCCAGCGCACCCGGAGAGTTGGGCGCATAGATACTGATTGGCTGGCCATAGCTGGGAGCCTCGCTCAGACGAATGTTGCGGGGCACAATGGTGCGGAATACCTTACCAGGAAAATGTTTACGAACCTCTTCGACTACTTCGCGGCTAAGGTTGGTGCGGCTGTCATACATTGTCATCATTAAGCCACGAATAGCCAGTTGAGGATTGAGGTATTTGCGTACCAGCTCAATGGTGTGGACCAGTTGGGCCAGCCCTTCCAGCGCCAGATATTCGCACTGTACCGGGATGATAACACCGTCACGGGCGGCTGAGAGGGCGTTAATGGTCAGCAGCCCCAGGCTGGGCGGACAATCAATGAGTACATAATCGAAACGGCCGTTTAGTTCCGTTAAGCCATTCTGCAGACGATACTCCCGACCAATCGCGTTAACTAACTCTACTTCTGCCCCGGATAGGGCGGGATTAGAGGGCAGCATGGTCAGGTTAGGGATCTCATGCTCGTAAAGCACCTCGCCAACTTTTGCTGCTTCTAGTAGCAAATCGTAAACCGAAGGGGACAACCCATGTTTATCGAGGCCCAGGCTGGACGTGGCGTTAGCCTGTGGGTCCATATCGACAATGAGCGTACGGCGACCGCCATCGGCCAGAAAAGCCCCCAGGTTGATAACGCTGGTCGTTTTACCCACCCCTCCTTTTTGATTGACAATGGCGTAGATTTTGGTCATGGATTTTGTTTTATCCTGAAACGCGCCGGGCGCAGATTTAGGTATCACCCAGCGCGACACGAATTGCTTCAATTTTAGCGGCCAAGCCCCGCTGTGTCACTGATATGGCGGCCAGCTCATTGGCAAAGCGGGCCGCTTCCCAGGGATTTCCGTTTGTTTGATGCAACCGCACGAAAAAGGCCGCTGCAAAAATGTCGCCAGCACCTGTTGCTTCTACTTCTGCGACGGCCGGGGCAGGAACCTGACGAGAATCGACACCCATAAAAACCGTACAGCCATCTGCCCCCTGCGTCATTACCACCAGGGGCGCTAACTGGCGGTAGGTAGTCAGTAGCGACTGGTCTGGCAAGTCCTCACTGCTCAATACAAGGGCGCTGGTATACGGTAACACGGCAGCTGCATGGGGCCAATCATATGGGTAAACACGGCCGTTTTCATCCCAACTTCGCAGCCAGCCCTGGGCCGTGACGCCCACCACACTCTGGTTAAACAAATTGACAACGGCCGGCTCCACTTCGTTGGCCAATGGGGCCAGATGGACGATGGCCGGGCGCCGCCAATCGTCGGGTATGAGATCGGCCGTTATCACCCGGGCACGGCGGTGCAGGTATTGAATACGGCCGTTTTCCGTGTAAATATTCTGAAATGTCGTGGTCTCGGCTGCGGGAATAGCCCGGACCTCAATCTCAGGCAGAGCAGCTTTCCAATCGAAATCGGGTGCGGCACTGCTCAAAACGGCCGTTTGGCAACCGAGCAGTGACGCCAACCGGCCGGCATAGGCTACCGTCCCACCGGTAACATAGCCGCCGTCAATAACATCCTGAGTAATATGGCCCACAGCCAGATAATCAATTATAGCCACGCCACAGATTCTACCTAAATCATCCTGACAACACCAGTGGTCTATCCATTTTGAATTGTGATTTGCATATTGCCAAGATGACCATTCCCCGGTACTATTTAGGCTATGGGTAAAAAATCAGTCCGTCAGCGTCCTCTTTTCTCCGTGGCCCAGGTTTTGGTCCTGCTGGCAGTGTTGGCCACCCTTTTTGTCGCTCTGCAACTTAACCAGCGGGCCGAAGCCGGTCGTCAGGTCGGGTCTGGCCAGGAGTCACTGAATAATATGGTGAGTTTCGAGGAAACACGCCAGGTGGAGTTGCAAGCCACGTACGCCTACGTCGAAAGCGACGACTTTGTCGCGGCTTATGCTCGTGATGAAGCAGGGCAGTTATTGCCCGGCGAAAAACGGGTGGTGCCTCTGATTATCGAAGTGACACCTACACCACCACCGCCACCACCGCCAACGCCTGATCCGGCGGCCAATGCCGTACCCTGGCAGGCCTGGTGGCAACTGTTGACTGACGCACCGCAACCGACACGCTAGAGCCGCGCCGGGCAGACTGACCGGCCAACCAGACCGCTAATAGTCTGAAAGTACTATACACGGCCGTTTGATGCTGTTGCTGGCTTTAGACTCACTGTTGGTAGACCTACTCAGCTTTCTCTCCTGAAAACATACGCCAGCCAGCCAAAAGTAGCCCGGCACGCGCTCTGACCATATCCCCCAACCTTACTATTTGCTATTCAACTTTACATATGCTACCATATGCAGCATTGAGCTTTACATATTATTCTTACCAACTACCAATCCTCTCAGGAGGTTCACACCTTTAGCAGATAAATGTGCCGTGCGTTGGGAAGCGTTGTCGCGCAGATTGTTCTGTTAAATGGTACGGGCTTGATAGTTGCGCCATCAACATGGCCATTTCGGTTTCGTTCACCACAAAGCCTTGTTATGATACCATCCAGTTTTAATGCCAAGCAGGCAAATTCTTTGTAAAGGGATAAACAGATGAATCGCAGGACGCTTGCCATCCTCATTCTTATTATAGGCATCATCATGCTGTCTGTTGTGGGTGTCTTCTACATCTTGGGACAAGATACGCCCCAACCAGCTCCGACCCCAGAACCAACAAATGGCGAAGAGGCTTTGCCTATAATAACCGAACCTGATCCAACTGCCCCACCCGATTTGGTTGAGGTTGTTGTCTCACTCCAAACCGTGCCACGTGGCTGGCAGTTCACTCAAGATGAACTGGTTATTGATATGCGTGTGCCCGGTGATGTTGGCCCGAATGTCATTACCAATATCGAGGATGCAGTGGGGCTTTATGCTCGCACAGACATCTACCAGGGTGCTACGCTGACTCGTGATCTGCTGGCTGTTGATATTACCCAAATTGGCCTGCAAGATTTTGGGCCGGCGTCGCTCATTCCTCCCGGCTTTATCGCTGCGGCTGTTCCCATGAATCGACTGTCTGGCGTGGCTTATGCGCTGGCAGAAGGTGATTTTGTGGACATCATGGTCACCTTCTTCTTCTACCAGATAGATGAGGAATTTCAAACCTATCTGCAAAATTCGGCCGTATTCTTCCTGGAAGAGATTATCCAGGCCGAAGAAGGGAGCGGTCAAACCCAGCCGGAGGTTGTGCCAGAACTTATTGTGATTGATCAGTTCGGCCGTTTTGAGCGGCTGCCCAATGGGGACATTGCCCATGTAGGCCCTTCTGAACTACAGCGACCTGTACCCATCTCCATGGTTCTGCAAAATGCCCGCGTCATTCAGGTAGGCACCTTCAGCCCAGCTGATGTGCCCCAACCACCCACCCCCACACCGGCACCCGATGAACCAACACCAGAACCGACCTTCCCTGATGCACCGACCATACCAGAGCCGCCGGACACCCTGCTTGTGGCTCTGTCACCCCAACAACAGCTACTTCTAAAATATGCTGTGGAATCCAACGCCAATATTAGCTTTGCCCTGCGCGGTGTCAACGACAGCCAGCTCTACGCCATTGAAAATGTCGATGTCGATTACTTCCTGCGTCGTTTCGGTATTGAAGAGCCGCGGAACTTCGGCTTCTCGGTAGACAAGCTGATCGTAACCGTAACACCGCCATCCAATAATGAGTGACCGGTTGGTGGCAGCCAATCAAGTTGATGGTAGCCAACCAGGTTGGTAGAAACCAACCATTCTAAGGAATAAGCGATATGAATCGAAGAGCATTTATTCTCCTAATCCTCGTCCTGCTTATGCTGGCGGTAGTCGTTGTCATGTACGTTACCCTGCAATCGGGTATTAGCCTGCCCGGCCTATCAGGTAACAACGATAACGCGCTGCCTGCTGTGGTGAATAGCGCACCAGCAGCCGACCAGGAGGCCCCAGATGATATGCCGCCGGCTCCCCTGCCTCAAGAAGAGGACCCGGTTGTTACTTTGCCGTCAGTTGTAGTGGCTGCAGCCGATTTACCACCGGGCACACGACTAACGGAAGCGCTGCTACGCACGGAAAACAGGCCCAGTAACAATATCGCCGTGGCCGGCGGCTATACGGTTAGCAACCCAGAGGAACTTATCGGGCGCATCGTAAAGGTGTACGTTCCGGCCGGAGAGGCTATTCTGAACCCTATGATAGCCGTCAATACCAACGATCTGGCCAACCTGGGTTCTGACCTGGCCCTGTACATCGATCAAGGTAATGTAACCATTGCTTTTCCCATTGATCGCTACAGCGGCGCAGCCTTTGCCATTCGCCCCGGCGATCTGGTAGACGTGATGATGACGGCCCGCATGGTCAGAACTGATCCCGAATTTCGCACCCAACTGCCTAACGTCACCCAACGTGTGATTCAATCGCGCCTCCTGGAAGGGCAACAATTCTTGTTCCCGGAGATAACCCAGGGTCGTTTACAATTTATTGAAGAGATCGGGCAAACGGCCGAAATTATTCCCAGCACCGTGGCCCTGGAGCAGCAAGATTTTGATGCCGGCGATCCGGTTCCCAAGCGCGTCACGCAGCTTACCATTCAGCAGGCCAGAGTGATGTGGGTCGGCACCTGGCGCGAGCCAACACCTGACCCCGAGGCTATTGATGCGCCGCCAGAAGCCACGCCAACGCCATTACCCATCCGGTTGGTTGACCAGCCGGACGTGGTCTTGCTCAGCATGTCGCTGCAAGATGCGCTGGTGCTGAAATGGGCGCTAGAGCGGGGTGTTTTCATTGATTTGGCGCTGCGTGCGCCCAACGATCGGGATATTTACAACACAGCCGCTGTCAGCCTGCCTGTTATTGTAGACCAGGGTGCCCTGGCCGAGCCGGGACCCTCTGAATTCGACTTCCACCCACGGGCTGATGAGGTACCTATTCCTAGCCTGCCGGACGAGGAAAGCGACCTGTTTGTCCCATAATATGAACAATCCGGATGATAAGCGATCTGTCCAATTACCGCCTGATTACAATCCCGAAGACTATAAGCGACCGTCCGTAACCGTAGATGTGGTCATCTTTGCTCTGGTCAACGATGACCTGCAAGTTCTGTTAATCAAACGTAAAAACGAACCCTTTGCCAACATGTGGGCCATTCCCGGCGGCTTTGTCCGTATGGAAGAGTCGCTGGAGGAAGCCGCCGCCCGCGAGCTGTCTGAAGAAACCGGCGTCACGGACGTTTACATGGAGCAGTTGTATACGTTCGGTGAACCAGACCGCGACCCCCGCACCCGCGTTATTACCGTAGCCTACTTTGCTTTGGTACCTTATGATGCTATCGACCACCGCCCTGGGGACGACGCCTCTGAAACGGGCTGGTGGTCGGTGTTTGCGTTGCCAGAACTGGCCTTTGACCACGAACATATTCTGCAATATGCGCTGACCCGGTTACGCTATAAGCTGGAATACACGTCGGTTGGTTTCAGGTTACTGCCCGATATGTTTACGCTGTCTGAACTACAGCAGGCGTATGAAACGATTTTGGGCGAGACGCTGGACAAACGCAACTTTCGCCGCAAGATATTGGGGTCGAATATTTTGGAAGAAACCGGTACCAAAGACCGTAGCGGTGAGGGGCGTCCGGCGATGCTTTATCGCTACCGTGAAGATGCTCTTACGGAGGTAAAGACGCGACGGTTGTTTCCGTAGTCCTGCTAAATGATATTGGGGATCGCTGGCTGAGTGCGTGCTGTCGTCAGGTGACCCAGAGAGATTTGGTTAATTCGGCTCCCAGAACAATTTCATCAGGCCCGATTCGCAACCGCATAGGGCCGTTAAAAGGTGCCCGGCCCACAATTTCAAATTCAACGTCTGGCCTGACGCCCAGGCTGGCGAAATATTTCAGCTTTTCCGGCTCGTGGGTTCGCACGCGGCTGAAAGTGCCTTTATGGCCCACAGCCAGGTTCATAATGCAAGTGTCATTGTTCTCCGGCAGTTGACCATTGCTTGCCGGAATCGGCTCACCGTGAGGGCAACGTTGGGGATTACCGGCCATTTCGGCCATACGTTCGGCAATTGGCTGAGTGAGGCCAGCTCCCAAAGCGTCGGCATGTTCATGTACTTCGTCCCAGTTGAAGCCCATCACGTTAACTAAAAAAACCTCCAGGATGCGATGACGCCGTATCTCTTGCAGGGCCTCGGCACGGCCACGGTCGGTTAGCTCAACGCCCTGGTAGGGCACGTGCTTGACATAGCCGGCATTCTTGAGCCGCTTTAACATGCGGGGCACAGCCGGGGCCGACACGTCCAGCCGCTCGGCCAGGCTGGTGGTACTGACGGTAGGGCTGTCTTCCTGTAGTCGGTATATTTCAGCCAGATATTCGCGCATGGCAGCGCTCGGTTCCATCTTACAACTCCTCAATCTTTTTTATCATTGTTATCATAATATCTGATAAAAGGCAGTTGTGCCAGTCACCCTTATTAGCTACAATCCTGCACATGAGCTACAAGAATACAGTGGTTTGCCAACATTTGCACAAATCTTTTGCCGACCAGCCGGTTATCGGCAATGTTTCCTTTGGCATCCAGCGTGGTGACATTTTAGCCTTGTTAGGCCCCAGCGGCTGTGGCAAAACCACGACGCTACGCCTGATTGCCGGCTTTGAGACTTTGGACAGCGGCCGTATCGAGATAGACGGCCGTATCGTTGCCGAAGATAATTTTAGTCTGCCACCTGAAAAACGGCGTGTGGGCATGGTATTTCAAGATTACGCCATCTTTCCCCATCTGAGTGTAGCCAAGAATGTCGCCTTTGGCCTGGGGCGAGGCCCACAGGTTGATGAACGCACGGCCACGATGTTGCACATGGTGGGGCTGGCCAATCAGGGAGCCAGGATGCCCCATGAACTGTCTGGGGGCCAGCAGCAGCGGGTGGCGCTGGCGCGAGCGCTGGCCCTGGACCCGGCGGTCGTGCTGTTGGACGAACCTTTTTCTAACCTGGATACAGCCCTGCGCCAGCAGGTGCGCCGAGAGGTCAAAAGTCTGCTGAAGCAAAACGGGGCCACGGCCGTTTTCGTCACCCACGACCAGGAAGAAGCTCTCTTTTTGGGTGACCAGATTGCCGTGATGAATGATGGCCTGATTGAGCAGCTTGGTACACCAGAAGAGGTTTTTCAGCGGCCGCGTACCCGATTTGTAGCCGAGTTTATGGGCAAAACGGACTTCGTGCCGGGTGTGGTGAATGAGCAAACGATTGAGTCAACGCTGGGTCGTCTGCCACTACCCCAAATGGCGCTGCCATCGGGCACGGTTGTTTCTATCGCCGTGCGTCCGGACGATGTGGCTCTACAGGCGGCTGAGGGGGTTGAAATGGGCAACGGCCGTATCATCTCGCGTCAGTTTACCGGCATTGCCTACATTTACCAGGTGCGCCTGGATGACGATAGCCTGATTCACAGTTGGCAGCCCCATACCCTCAATTTGCCACCAGGAACGGCCGTTCAGGCTACCATCCGTCCTGATCACACCATTACTGCCTTCCACGGCCAGCAAGCGATCTGGGGACAACAAGCAAGTCGTGCATAGTGGACAGTTTGCTATTTGCTACGCACTGCGCTCCTACCTATCCATTTATCACGCCACCAGCGGCACTAATTCTGCCACCG
The DNA here is from genome assembly GCA_007123775.1 of Anaerolineae bacterium. Taxonomy (GTDB): domain Bacteria; phylum Chloroflexota; class Anaerolineae; order Promineifilales; family Promineifilaceae; genus SLGK01. The sequence goes on from SLGK01000229.1 coordinate 31,286, forward strand.
TTTCTTCAATCAAATCAACCAGCTCAACCAGCATCTCAGTATCAAAACGGAATTCGGCACCGGCTGCCTCAAACAGGGCCGGTAGTGGTTGCGTGCCCCCCAAAGCCAGTGCCCGCCGGTAGGCTTGCAGCGCGGCAGCCGGGTCTTGCAGACTATTGCGCCACACTTGCAAGGCACCCACCTGAGCCATGCCGTACTCAATGTAGTAGAAAGGCGACTCAAAAATGTGGGGCTTGCGGTGCCAGCCACTCATGCGGGCCGCTGCAAAACCAGCCCAGTTGATCTGAGGTATAAACCGCTGCCACAGGCTGTTCCAAACGGCGTCACAACGGTCGGCATTAGCCGCCTCTGCCGGCTGCGTGTAAACCCAGTGCTGGAAAGCATCTACAACAGCCATATAGGGCAAGAATTTGATAATGCCTTCCAGATGCTCCAAACGAGCGCGGGCCAGTTCGGGCGGGCTGTAGAAACTACCATTGGCTTTGGTCAGGTAAGGGGCAGCCAACAGCTCCATGGCCATAGACGCCACTTCACAAAACTCCATGGGAGCATCTCGTTGCCAGATCAACGGCAATTTTTCTGTCTCGAAGACGTGGAACGCGTGACCGGCTTCATGTAACAGCGTCTGTACGTCTTCGTGGATGCCCACACCGTTCATAAAAATAAACGGCCGTTTTCGCAGCGCAAATGTTGTGCAATAACCACCCAGCGCTTTCCCCGGTCGCGTTTCCAGGTCCAGCAGTGACTCATCACCCATAAGCCGAAAATAGCTGGCCAGTGACGCATCCACCTTTTGAAAAACGCGCAGACTACCTGTAAACAACTGGTCCTGACCCTGATATGGCTTTAACGGTTCCTGACCGTAGCTATCCACATCCACATCCCACGGATACAGGTCGGTCAGGCCCAGACGGGCACGCTGCCGCTCGTAGACGCGGGTGGCCGCCGGCACAACAACCGCTTCAATAGCATCGTGAAAGGTGAGGCAGTCGTCGGGGGTGTAATCAAAACGGCCGTAATCCTGAAACACGTAAGCGCGAAAGTCGGATAAGTCGGCATTGCGGGCCATCTGATGGCGACGGTGCAGCATCTCGGCATACAGATCGTTAAGCGTTTGACGCTGACCCAGCCACAAATCCATCATCATGTGCCAGACTCGCTCACGCACCGCCCGGTCCGGATCGCGCAGGAAGACGCCTAACTGGCTCAGATTCTTCGTTTCGCCATTCCACTCTGCTTTCAAGCCGCCGGTAATTTTGTCGTACTCGTTACTCAATTTAGCCAGTTCAGTCAGGATGGGTACGTTTTCCTCGCGGAACAGGGCGGCTTCTGCCTCTAGCTGGCGCAGCATCAGGGCAATGTCTTCATCTGGCAGGTTGAGTGCCAGCAGCCGCTCTTTAAGCTGTTGTTCGGCTACCTGTACCTGGGGCCAAACGTTGTTAACCATGTCTAAGAAAGCCTGCTCTTTCTCTTCGTCGGTGGTATCCAATGTCTTTTCTACGTAAATGACAGAACTGGCTTCGCCTAGCAGCTCTTGCAAATGGGACCAGTCGGCCAGCCATTGACGGGCGTTTTTGGGGGATAACGGCCGTTGCTCTAATTCCTCGTAATATGGCTGAAATGTAGACCATTGGCGGGCGTTAATTTCGGCAATCGAAGTGGGGTAAGTTAAGTGGGACATAACATTTTTTGCTCACAAAAAAAGCCCTTGCATAAATGCAAGGGCCAGACAATTTGATAAGAGGCGACGACCGGATTCGAACCGGTGAATAGGGGTTTTGCAGACCCCTGCCTTACCACTTGGCCACGTCGCCATAAACACAAGCGGCAGGCGGTTAAGCCTGCCGAAAGTGTCATTCAGAGCGGGCAACGAGATTCGAACTCGTGACCTTCTCCTTGGCAAGGAGACGTTCTACCACTGAACCATGCCCGCAAGACAAACGATTCAAGTGCCAGGACCCAGACTCGAACTGGGGACACCTGCATTTTCAGTGCAGTGCTCTACCAACTGAGCTATCCCGGCAGGGACGTTACCATGTTGTTAAGCGACCAAGATTCTATCTAATGATCGGCGGTCTGTCAAGTTCGGTGGCAAATTCATTATTTTCCGCTACACTTGCATTGTTAAACCGCAAGGGGGTTACAGTTGGCTCCTTGCTGTTCACCAACAAGGGAGTGGTTGTGCCCCGGTGGGTGCCCCGGTCTTCAAAATCGGTGGCTGGTCGCGCCGAGCGAGCAGCGGTGGGTTCGACTCCCATCCACTCCCGCCATTTTTCGTGTGGTCAGTTAGTCAATTAGTCAGCTAGTCAATTAGTCGGTTAGTCAGTAGTCTGTGGACACGGGCTGGTTGGGGTCTGTTGTTGTGGGGTGTTCGCTACCTGAACGGAGGGTCTCATGGGTGTTAGCTGCTTGTCGTTAGTCAATTGGCGGGCATGGGGTTGTTGGCTGTTGTTGGCTGTTCTATTGCTGGGCTGTACGACGCCGACAGAGCCACCACCTGAGCTTCTCGTTGAGTCTGAGCCGGTCGCGGCCGTAGCCGTGGCCACGGCTGAACCTACCAGCAGTTCAACAGCCACCAGGGTTGTCGCCAGCCCCACGGCCGTTCCCAATTCGCCCACCCCCACCGACACCTCTACGCCGACCAGCACACCGACAACCATACCCACCACAACGCCAACCGCAACCGTTACGCCCTCCCCGTCCGCTACAGCCACGCCAGCGGCGACGGCCACGCCTGAGGTTCGGCCCATCAGCAGCCTGGACCCCACCATGCCTGAACAGGTGACGCTGCGCGGCCAGGTTGTGGCCACAGCCAGTTTTTCGCATGGCTATCGCTTTACGCTGGATGATGGCAGCGGCCGTGTCACGCTGCTGCTGTGGCACAATGTGTATGATGATGCCTGGGACGCGCCGCAGTTGAATTTGGGGGCAACGGTGCGGGTTAACGGCCGTACCTCCCTCTTCAACAATGAGTTACAAATCGAACCCCGCTTTGGCAGCCAGGTCCGTGTGATCTCCCCCGGCGGCCCCATTGGTACGCCCCGCGCCATTGGCGAGCTGGCCCACCACATGGGGGAACTGGTGGTCATTACCGGCACGATTAATCGGGTAGCGGCCAGCAGCGTGGGGGTGCGCCTTTTTGTGCGCGACGACAGCGGCGAAATTGCCGTCTTCATCTGGAACAATACGCTGGAACGGATCGCCAACAATACCGCGCTGGGTGAACCGGGAACGGCCGTTCGTGTTCACGGCTGGGTCCAAGAATTCCGCAGCAACCGGGAAGTCGTGCCGGTGCTGCCGGTTGATGTAGTGGTGCTGCCGTAGCGTAAAACGTAATGCGTAATGCGTAAGGTCTCTCTGGTTACGTTTTACGTTTTACGCATTACGGTTGTACCACTATCTGATAATGCCCCATTTCCAGCGTGCGCGGGGCGGTGGCGGCGATGATCAGGATGGGGTTGCGGCTGCCGTCGGGGGGAATAGTGAAAACGGCCGTTTGCAACCCATCCCGTTCTATGGGCGTGACGGTTGGCCGACCGATGGCGAAGGTAATAAGCTGCAAATGCCAGCTTTGGGGCAAATAGGCAGTAGCGCGGGTGAAACCTTCGGCCGTCCAGCCCCGGTCCGGGTGGCTGGCGTCATCGACGAAACCAATTTCAGGGATGGCGATATTGTCCAGGGCCAGGCCACCGTAGGTTAATAGCTGATCGGTTATGTACTCAAACCGGAGCAGAATTTCTTGCCCCGCGTAAGGGGTCAGGTCGATCTGCTCGGTAAACCACGCCCGCTGCCGGCCAGTATAAAAGTAGTCGGTAAGAGCCACGCCTGCCGGGTCATCGCCGGCAGCCCGGCTTTGCATATTGGCTGTTTGTAGCGCTTGCCAGGAACGGCCGTTATCCACCGACACCGCCACATACGCAAAATCATACCCCGCCTCAATGTCCACATAAGCCGCGTATTGCAGCGTGGCCGTCGCCACCGGGCGCAAATCGACCGGGCGCGTCAGCCGCATCTGGCTGTAGTTGGCCCGCTGCGCGTACCAAAAATGCTCGCCCGATTGGGGCAGCGTATCCAGCAGCGGCACCAGCGTGCTGCCGGTAAAGGTGACAGTCAGTGCCGCTGCGTTAGCCAACTCATAATAGGCGGCTGCGTAAGGATGGAGCGTGTCGGTCAAGCTGACTGGCGGCCCGGCAATGTGTGTGGTGACGGCCGTATTCAGGGCCACCCCATCCCCAAACCGGTAAATGGGCGGGGCTTGCGGCTCATTATGAATGGCTAAGGCCACCAGCCAATCCAACCACAATTGCTGACCGGTTAGCGGCAGATTGGCCTGCTCTAGCACGGCATCTAGCGCCCGCAGACCGGGCAAGGGGCTGATGGCAAACTGCCGGTACACGTCCGCGCCCAGCCGATCAAACAGGTAGCGGTTAAAGGCATACCCCTGGCCATAATGAGGTCGGGCGTCAGCGGCCGTCCACTGTTTGAGCGGCTGGTTGGGATTCTGCAAAAAAAGGTTGGCTCGCTGCTGCGCCACCTGCGGCATCCCCCACAAATCTTCCGCCAGCATCGCCGACCCCTCCACGACCCAATCCCATTCGCTCTTGTCATAGCTGTACTCCACCATATGGCGGAACTCATGGGCCAATACCGTCAGATAATAATCGTTACCGAACTGGCGCACGTTCATCACAAACATCTCGCGCTCGTTAGAATCAGGAATGGCAGACTGGGGGTATTGGTGCCGTGCGCTGAAGTAACCGGCCAGGCCACAGGCGGAGACCGTTTCAATGGTGACGTCACACAAAGCCAGCGGCGAGGCATGGACGATGTGGATGCGGGGGTCTCCATCTAGCCCGGCCTGGTAGCCATCGCTAAAGTAGTGAACGACCATCTCATAGGCTTCGTCAAAGGCGGTGGCTACCTCGGCCAGCAATCCGGCATCGGGTGTAAAAGAGCCGGGGCCAACGTCGAACCAAAAGTAGGCATAGTCGCTGATGGCCAGCAGATCGGCGCTGATGATGCTGAAGGTGTTGGTGTCTACGTTGGCAATTTGCAACTGCTGGCGCGTACCTACCGTCAAGGGTATGGTGATTGGTGCGGGCGTTGGGGGCACGGCGGCCAGACCGCGATAGGCCAGCGCCAGCCCAATCTCATCCCGTTTAGGGGGAATGACCTGGCTTAATTCGGCGTAAGTAGCGAGCTGTTGGTCAGATACGGCCGTTTGGCTCAACGCCGCTTCAGGGGTAATGGTGGCTGCCCAGGTCGGGAATGGGGTGGGCAACTCTGGCTCTGCCTGGGTAATGGCTGTGGGTGGCGGATCGAGTGTAGGCGAAACGGCCGTTTCTCCCACCACCGCGCCGGAACCAACGCGACACCCTAATAGCAGCAGGCACAGGCAGAGCGTGTACTGTTTCATGATCCCCATTGTACTCAAAGTATGGGGGTATGCGTAGCGTTGATAGTTGATAGTTGACAGTTGATAGTTGGCAGTTAGAATCCTGCTTATGTTATCTTTGGCGGAGCAAAATCGGTGGCGTGAGGTTTACCGGCAGCAGCGACCCGATTGGCGTCCGGCAACCGAAGTCTATGCCGACCTGGTACGCTCCTTTCTGACGCCCACAGCGCGGCTGCTCGATTTGGGCTGCGGGCGTGGGGGCCTGGTGGAGCAGTTGGTAGACAGTAGTCAGAAGGCAGTAGTCAGTAGTCAGAAGGCAGAAGTTAGGGTACGGTATTGGGTGGGGGTGGACCCGGATGTGGCTTCGCTGCGGGAGCATCGGCTGGTAGGGCTGCCGCGACTGGCGGGGCTGAGCGATAGGCTGCCTTTTCGCTCAGCTTCGTTTGACCTGATTTTTTGTAGCTGGCTGCTGGAGCATCTGTCACGGCCGTTGCCTACCTTTGCCGAAATTGGTCGCGTGCTGCGGCCAGGCGGGGCCTTTGTGTTTATCACCCCCAACGGCCGTCACCCGCTGGCACTGCTAAACCACGCGCTGGGCCGGGTAGCTCAAGTTCAAGGCTGGCTGGTAAGTGGTTTATACGGCCGTTCTGCCGCCGACGCTTTTCCTACCACCTACCAGGCCAATACGAACGATCAACTACACCGTCTGGCCCAGGCCAGCGACCTGCACCTGAGCCAGCTTCACACCATCCCCGACCCCAGCTACCTCGCTTTTCACCCGCTCCTCTTCCGCCTGATGTGCCGCGTCGAAGAGCGTCTGCCCAACGAGCGCAAGCTGCACCTGGTCGGCGTTATGCAAAAAGTCAGCTAGAGCGAGAGCTAGAGGAAAAAGCCTCTTACTCTAGCTCTCGCTCTAACTACAAGGAGTTTTCATGGACTTAAAACCAATTCTGACTACCGCCGTTGAGATTGCCCGCGAGGCCGGCGCGCTGCTGCGTGACGGCCTGGGGCAAGGGCTGTCGATTCAGCAAAAGGGAACGGCCGTTGACTGGGTCACTCAATTCGACGAACAGGCGGAGAGCCTGATCGTCTCACGGCTGCAAACCGCTTTTCCCGACCACGGGCTGGTAGCCGAAGAAGGCAGCCGGGCCAACGGCGACAGCCCGCTCACCTGGTACATCGACCCGCTGGATGGCACCAACAATTTTGCCCACGGGCTGCCCGTCTTTTGTGTTTCGCTGGCCCTGTTCGAAGGGAACAAACCGCTCGTGGGCATCATCTACGACCCCATGCGGGACGAATGCTTTAGCGGTGCCAGCGGTCTGGGGGCCACCTTGACCACGACCAGCGGCACGACACCGCTGCAAGTCAGCCAGGCGACCGAATTGGTCCACAGCCTGCTGGCGACCGGCTTTCCCTATGACCGCCACACCACCAAAATAGACAACATTGAGCCGCTGACTCGCTTTTTGAAGGAGGTGCAGGGTATCCGCCGGGCCGGTTCGGCCGCGCTGGATATGGCCTACGTGGCAGCCGGCCGTCTGGATGGCTATTGGGAATTCAAGCTAAAAAGCTGGGATATTGCCGCTGGCGTGCTGCTGGTACAAGAGGCGGGCGGTCAGGTGACGCTAATAGACGGCAGCCCCTTCGCGCTCTCGTCGTCGGTGTCGCTGGCGGCCAGTAACGGCCGTATTCATCCCAAAATGATGCAAATACTGGCGTCGGCCCGACAAGGAATCGTCTAAATTGAAATGTCTACGACAACGGCCGCTGCTGAGTGGTTTGGCGCTTCTGGTTTTGGCTGGTCTGGCTGGGGCGTTGGCCATCAGTATACAACCGGGATGGCCCACCACGCTCTTAGGTCCCACTAGCCATGATGATGGGATTAGCCAGCCAACCAGCGTCGCTTTCAGCTCGGAAGAGCCAGCCCAGCCAACAACACCTATTTGGGCACTGACGTCAGCGACACCCTCACCGTCAACGGCCGTACCTGACCCCACCTTCACGCCTGCAGCCACACCCACGCCCTGCCCACCGGGCCAGGTTGTGGCCGGACGTTACACCAGCGCTATCGCCGGCGACATGCGTTACCGAATCTATCTGCCGCCATGTTACGGGCTTGACGGCCGTGTTTACCCGGCCGTCTACCTTTTTGCCGGCAACATCCACGACGAAACGGCCTGGGAAGGGTACGGCATAGTGGCTGCGGCTGAAGCAGCCATTCAGGCCGGCGAAATCCCGCCGCTGCTCCTGATTATGAGCGACGGCGGCTGGATTGCCAATAACACGTCCGGCGGCCCCGGTTCTTTTGAAGCAGTCGTGCTGAATGATCTAATCCCGGCCGTGGAACAAGATTACTGTGCCTGGGCCGATGCGGCCGGCCGTGCCCTCGGCGGCCTGTCGCGGGGCGGTTATTGGTCATTGATGATCGCTTTCCGCCAGCCGGAACTGTTTGTGAGCGTCGGCGGGCATAGCGCGGCGCTCATTGATAGCTACGCCGGACCCGACCTCAATCCCCAATACACGGCCCTGAGCAATGATCTGGGCGACTTACGCATCTACCTGGATATTGGCGAGCGGGACTGGTTGCGACCTCAGGTCCAAAAGCTACACGAAGATATGACCGCAGCTGGCATTACCCACACCTGGACACTCAATCCCGGCGAACATGCTGACGACTATTGGACAAGCCACGTAAATGACTACATCCGCTGGTATGCCGTCGCCTGGCCGTCAGACCGTCAACATTACCCCGTTTGTTCGCCTTAAGCCCAACAGCGGCCAATTATGAGTAAACCCCTAACGAAAACAATCCAGTCGCCCTAATAAGTGGACAATCAGCACCCTTATCTCGTAAACTTGTATATGTTAGATGATTGTCTAATTAACTCACGGCGACAAATCACGGATCACACAAGCAACAATTCTAAAGATGTCCTTTGAACCGTGCTTTGCCATTGGAAAATGACCCTATGAAGAAGACAGATACCTATCGCCGCTTGTTTGCCTATCTCAAGCCCTACTCCCGGCAAATGTTTTTTGCTTATGGAGCCACCATCCTGGTGACGCTGTTCAACCTGGTCGTACCCCAGATCATCAAAGACGCCATTGACAATGGCATTGCCGGCGGTCAGGCCAGCGCTCTCTTTGCCGCCGGCGGCCTCATTCTGGGCCTGGCGGTCATTCGGGGCGTGGCCGGTTTTGGCCAGCGCTATTACGGCGAGTGGCTGACCCACCGCGTGGCCTATGACTTCCGCAACGACTTCTACAACGCCGTCCAGGGCCTTCCCTTTGCCTTTCATGACCGCACCCAGACGGGCGACCTGATGAGCCGGGCTACCAGCGATATTTCCGAAACAGAGCGATTTGTGGGTATTGGCCTGATGGACCTGATTGCCACCGTGCTGATGTTGGTAGGCGTTATTGCCGCCATGCTGCTGGAATCGGTTGAATTAGCCCTGCTCGCCCTCATTCCCATTCCTATCCTGGTGGTGGCCACGCTGCGATTTGGCGGCACGGTGCGCCCCATGTTCAAGCTTATTCAGGAGCAAATGGGCGTCCTGTCCGCCACAATGCAGGAAAGCCTGACTGGTATCAGCGTGGTCAAAGCGTTCGCTCGTGAGCCGTATGAACTGGAAAAGTTCGACGAGGCCAATGACGAATGGTTTGATCGCCGCTACTCGCTCATTCGAGTCTGGGCCAACAATTGGCCCTTCTTCACTTTTCTAGTAGCCACCAGCATCTTTCTGCTGCTCTGGTTTGGCGGGCCGCAAGCGTTGGCCGGTGACATTACCGTCGGTTCGCTCTTCGCCCTGGTATCCTACGTGCTGCTGCTGAGCGGCCCGGTACAGCGGCTGGGCTTCTTAGTCAACCTGGCCGCTACGGCTGGGGCCAGTGCCGCGCGTGTCTTTGAGATGATCGATGAACCAAACGAGATTGACGAACAGCCCGATGCGCGTGAACTCAAAGAGTGCCGAGGCGAGGTCGTATTCGAAAATGTGGGATTTTCTTACCATGAAGGACAGCCGATTCTGCAGGACCTTAACTTCCGCGTGGCTCCTGGCCAGACGGTGGCTCTGATCGGCCCTACCGGCTCAGGCAAATCGACCGTGACCAATTTGATTCCACGCTTTTATAACGCCACCGCGGGGCGCGTGTTGGTGGATGACAATGACGTCACCGATCTGAATCTACGCAGTTTGCGCCGTCATATCGGCATCGTGCTGCAAGACCCATTCCTCTTTAGCCAGACGATTGGGCAGAATATTGCCTACGGCCGTCCTGACGCCAGCTTTGAGGAGATTGTGGCCGCCGCCAAAGCGGCCCGCGCCCACGGCTTTATTCTCAGCTTCCCCGAAGGCTACAACACCCGCGTCGGCGAACGCGGCGTTACCCTCAGCGGTGGCCAAAAGCAGCGCATTGCCATTGCCCGTGCCCTGCTGACCGACCCACGCATCTTGATCCTGGACGACTCGACCAGCAGCGTAGACACGGAGACAGAGCATCTAATCCAGGAAGCGTTAAACGTGCTGATGGAAGGGCGCACCACGTTTGTCATTGCCCAACGGCTGGTCACGCTCAAGAGTGCCGACTTTATCCTGGTACTGGACAAGGGACGTATCGTGGAGCGAGGTACGCACGAGGAACTGTTGGCCAATGATGGCCTGTACCGGGAAATTTATGACTTGCAGTTGAAGGATCAGGACGAATTTATCGAACTGCAAGAGCGCATGGCAGTAAATCAATAGTGCGTAATGCGTAGTGCGTAGCTTTGTTGACAGCCTATTACGCACTACGCACTACGTACTACGTATCAAGGAATTATTATGAAGCAACAACAGCAAGTAAAGGTTGAAGACAACGGCCGTTTTCCCAAAGAAAGACAACAGTTCGACCCTGGGCTGGGTATCGAGGAGCGGGAGCGGCGCGACCGGGAAGAACGCATCAAGGACCTGCTGCCTGATGAGGATGAGTTATTGGGCAAGGCGTATGACGGCCGTTTAGTCCGTCGTTTGCTTGGTTATATGCGTCCTTACAAGGGCAAGCTGGTCGTGGCCATTATCCTGATGGTGGTCAGTTCGCTGCTGGGCGTGGTCGGTCCAGCCATCATCGGCTATGCCATTGACGACGGCATCCGCGTCGGTTCATTCGACGTGCTACGTTTCTGGACGATTGTCTTCATCGCTGCCGCGGTGGGTGAATGGATTACCAATCGCTCCCGCCTGGCCATCATGGCTTACGTTGGGACCAAAGTAGTGGCCGACCTGCGCAGCCATCTTTTCCGCTACCTGCACACCCTGTCGCTGCGATTTTACAACGGTTACAGCGTTGGCCGCCTGATGAGTCGCCTCATCAGTGACGTAGGCGTCATGCAGGATTTTATCACCTGGTCGATTACGGGGTTGTTCCGCTCCTTCTTCACGCTATTTGGCATTGTGGCCGCCATGATGCTGCTCAACTGGCGACTGGCCCTGGTCACTTTTGCCGTGTTGCCCCTGATGTTCATTCTAACCAACTACTGGCGCAAACGGGTGCGCGAAGCGTACCGGGCCACCCGGCAGCGGCTATCGCTCATCAACGGCTATCTCAACGAATCAATTTCCGGCATTCGTGTCACCAAGAGCTTCACCCGTGAGCCGGTTAACACGCGCTACTTTGACGACCTTAACCGCTCCTTTTTTGACGCCAACGTGGAAGCAACGCGGCTGGCCGCGCTCTTTTTCCCCGGCGTAGACTTCATGGGTTCGCTGGCCACGGCCCTGGTGGTAGGCGTTGGTGGCTGGCTGGTCATCGGCGATGCGTTGACGGCCGGTGTGCTGATTTCCTTTGTCCTCTATGTGGACCGCTTCTTTGACCCCATTCGCGAACTGGCGCAGCGGTACAACACCTTCCAGGCCACTATGGCCGCCAGCGAGCGCATCTTTAACCTGCTGGATACGCAGTCCGACTTGAGCGACAAGCCAGGCGCGGTTGAGTTGCCACCGGCCCAGGGGCACGTTGTTTTTGAGGATGTCCGCTTCGGCTATAACGAAGGGGAGATGGTTCTGAAAGGGATTGATCTGACGGCCGAACCGGGGCAGCGTATCGCTCTGGTAGGCGAGACGGGGGCCGGCAAGAGTACCATTATTCGCCTGATTTCCCGCTTCTATGAGATTACAGACGGCCGTATCACCATTGATGGTCATGACGTGCGTGACGTAACGCGGGCCAGTCTACGCTCCCAACTGGGCATCGTGCTGCAAGACACTTTTCTCTTTTCGGGGACAATTGCCGACAACATTCGCTACGGCCGTTTAGAAGCCAGCCAGGCCGAAATTGAAGCGGCGGCTAAAGCGGTTGGCGCCCACGCCTTTATCAGCAAGCTGCCCGAAGGTTACAACACCGAAGTGGGCGAAAACGGGGTCAATATGAGCGTGGGCCAGCGGCAGATTATCTCCTTTGCCCGCGCCCTGCTGGCCGACCCGCGCATCCTGATTTTGGACGAAGCCACCAGCAGCGTAGATACCACCACCGAGAAGCAGATCCAACAGGCGTTGGACCGCCTGATGGAGGGCCGCACCAGCTTTGTCATTGCCCACCGACTGAGTACGATTATCAACGCCGATCAGATTGTGGTGCTGGATAACGGCCGTATCGTGGAGCAAGGTACCCATGAGGAACTGTTAGCCCAACGTGGCCGTTACTTTAATCTCTATACCATGCAGTGGGCGGCCGACCAGGCGCAGGTGGACAAACCGGCCACCATGTTTAGTCCCAATTAGCAGCGCGGGGTTAAGCCACCGGCTTCTACCCATTCGTCGTTGTGACCGTCACCTGAGCGGGCTGGTTCAGATTGCCCCCAATTTCGATTTCTACATCCAGCCAGCGGCGCAACAGGACGGCGTTGGTCAGGGTGTGTTGCGTAATCTGGCTGGTGGTCAAGTGACTACGGCCGTTGGCCAACGCCATCGGTAGGAGAAGTTGGTCGGCCAGATGGGGGTCTACGGCCGTTTCTGTTTTGACAAAAGCGAGCAGTTCATTAACGGCCGTTTCTGCCACCTTATCGGCCGGCACCCCCTTTTGCCCCAAAGCCGCAAAGCCGGCCTGGGGCAGCCAGAGACAGATACCGGCTCCTGGTCCTGCCCCTCGCTCCCGCACCGGCTGAATGTCGGCCGTAAAGCCAGCCTGCGTCAGCAGATTGTGGGCGCGGCGGGCCATGCGCTGCGGAATGTGGGCGGGCAGATTGGTCACGGCCGCCACGCCCTCTACGCGCTCAATGGCCAGTTTGGTAAAGCTGGCGGCCTGTAGTTTGTTAGTGATAGGAGGAATAACGGCCGTTATTTCCCCACCCCCCTCCGCCATCCAGCCCCAGGCGGCCAGATTCAGTTGCAAGTCAGGCACGCCCAGCCGGGCAAAAGCAGGCGCGGCTACGTGGGCCAGGTAATGGTAAGGCGGGCTAAAAGGGACCTGTGTGCCGCCCCGCAGCCGTAAGGTAGCCGGTTGGTCGGCAAACAGCAGCGGCCAGAGGAGGGCCTGAAAAATCAGCGTCACCGCCCCGGCCGAGCGGCCCGACGGACTGGCCTTGGTAACGTCAAAGTCGTAGTCGCCCCCCTGCGGCGGTGTGGTGGGCCGGAAGGTGAGCCGGGTTGAGTTGAGCGTGGCCCCTTCCATTTCGGCCCGGCAAACGGCAGCCACGGCCTGCACGGCCGTTAAATGCTGTGGCCGCAAGCCCGGCCTGGACCGGTTGCCGCGAATATTGTGGATGGTAAACGGCCGTCCCGTCAGCGCCGCCAAACTCAGGCTGGTCCGCAACACCTGCCCGCCTCCTTCCCCTTCACTGCCATCAATGATCAACATTTTATCTCCAAAAAAGCGGTTACGCGGAGTTACACAGAGGACACACAGAGATTCACAGAGAAAAGCAAAGAAAAAGCAGTTCTCCGCGCAACTCTGTGGTTCTCAGCGTATCTCCGTGTTCCTACTAAAATCCAAAGCGCAACTGCCGCTGCTCGGCCTGGCTCAGACCGGTGACGCCGACGCCGATGAGGCGCATGGGCTGGCCCGGCGGCCAGTTTTCCTGCCAGATGGATTCGGCCACCCGGTAAATTAGCTCGGCGTCGTCTAGGGGCTGCTCCAGCGACTTTTGCCGGGTAAAGGTGGTGAAGTCGGCCCAGCGGAACTTGACGCGCACCGTGTAGGCCACCAGGTCCCGCTTTTGCAGCGAGTGGGCCACGCTCTCGGCCTGTTGGCGCAACTGCTCTTGTAATTTGGCCGGGTCAGTCACGTCCCGGTCAAAGGTCCACTCCTGGCTGATGCTCTTGGGCGGGCCGCGCTCGGCCTTGACCGGTCGCTGATCAATGCCCTGCGCCCGCTGCTGTAGACTGTCCGCCTGACTACCGAATTTGGCTCGCAAAACGGCCGTATCCACCCCCGCCAATTGGCCACAAGTCGTAATACCCAATGCCGCCAATCTTTCGGCCGTGCGCGGACCAATGCCCCAGATGGCCCTGGTGGGCAGCGGGGCCATAAAAGCGGCCTCGTGACCGGGCAGGACGATGGTGCAGCCCTCCGGCTTTTCATGATCGGAAGCGATTTTAGCCACCAGTTTGCTGCTGGCTAAACCTACCGAGGCCGGCAGTTGGGTCTGGCTTTTAACGGCCGTTCGTATCTCCTCGGCCAGGGGTAGGGGATCGGCCGTATGGCTCAAATCCAGGTAAGCCTCATCGACGCTGACCTGCTCCACCGGGCCATATTCGGCCAAAACAGCCATCACCTGCCGCGAGCATTCCCGGATGCGCGGCCAGTTGGCGGGTACAATTTTGAGGTCGGGGCAGAGGCGAACGGCCGTACTGGTAGGCATGGCCGAGCGAATCCCCAACTGCCGCGCCTCGTAGCTGGCCGAGGCCACCACACCTCGCGAAGTCGGTTTGCCGCCAATCACCAGCGGCCGCCCGGCATCTTGCGGCTGGTCGAGGATGTGGACGTTGACATAAAATGCGTCCATGTCCAGATGCAGTACGGCGCGGGGCCAGGAGTGGTCTGCGGTCGGGTTGCCAAAAATCGTCATCGGCTCTACTGTACCATTTTGAGTTGGTTGATACAAAGTGGGGGCGAACCCGTGTGTTCGCCCAGAGCATATGGGTCGCCCAATTCAGGTCGGGTATTTGGGTCGCCCCATTCCGGGTATTTGGGTTGCCCCATTCAGGGCAGACACATGGGTCTGCCCCTACCGTGTTACCTTTTTCCAGGTTTTCCGATATACCTTATAGCAAGACAATAACGATAATCGAATTGGAGACTATCTATGTCTGAAATATACAGCGCGGCCGCCACTACACCGCCGGTCACAGATGCTACCGATGCCGACCTGGTGCGGGTGGCCCGGCAGGACAGGGCCGCCTTTGCTCCTCTCTACCGGCGCTACGTGACGCCCATTTATCGCTATATCTACAGCCGGGTAGGCCACCGGGCGGATGCCGAGGACCTGACCTCGCAGGTGTTCAGTGAAGCCATCGCCGCGCTGGATCGCTATCGAGAAGAAGGCCATTTTACCGCCTGGCTTTTTACCATCGCCTCCCGGCGCATTGCCGACCACCACCGGCAGAACCGGCCGGAATTGCCCCTGGAACTGATGGTTGAACAAGTAACGGCCGTTCACAATCCACCGGCCGAAGTAGCCCACCAGGAAACTTTAGGTCAACTGGCCCAATTGCTGGATCAACTACCGGCGGATAAACAGGAGTTGTTGCGTTTGCGCTTTGCCGCTGGCCTGACCTATGCCCAAATCGGCAGCGTGACGGGACGCAGCGAAGCGGCCGTTAAGATGGCTATGAACCGGCTGCTCAAGCAGTTGCAGCAGGCGTGGGAGAATGAGCATGAGTAAACAAGCACACCCGGATGAATTTCTGCCCATTGAGCATGCGTTGACCGTTCTATACAGACTGCCGGAACCGGACCTGGCTTTTGTGGCCCGGCTGGAGCAGCAGTTGGTGGCGCAGCCAAACACGGCCGTTTCCCCCAACCACCAGCCGCCAAACCAGCAATCGTTATGGCAGCGTCTCTTCTCCCAACAAAGCCAGAGCGACTCTTCCGTCCTCCGTCCTCCGTCCTCCGTCCGCCACCGCTGGGCCACAGCCGTGATCCTCTGCCTGCTGGCCCTGGGGCTGATTTTGGCTGCCGTTGGTCCACAGCGGGCCTGGGCCGCGCTGCAAGCCTGGCTGGGCTACGTGCCCGGCGTTGGCTTTGTCGAGTGGCAGGATACGGCCGTTCTGCCCAGCCCTGTTTCGCTCACCCAGGACGCCATTACGCTGCACGTAGAGCAGATGGTGGCCCGACCCGACAGAACGACGGTGGTCATTAGCAGCGAAGGTCTGCCGCGAGAGGACCGGCTCTGGCCCGACGGCGGCCAGCACCAGGCAACCGACTACCGCTTTGAACTCCACCTGCCCGACGGCCGTATCTTGACGACTGAAAGCTGGACGCTGCGGCTAGGCAGCGCCACGCTGACCTTCCCACCCTTGCCGGAGGATGTTACTGAAGTGACGCTGGTCGTCGGCCGGCTGCCGCTGGTGCCGCCCGGCCTGTACCCGGAGAGCTGGCAAATTCCGCTGCGGTTGCACCCGGCCACGGCCGATCTGGTCACGGCCCTTTTCCCGCGGCCTTACGTTGTGACCGATACGGCCGTTACCCATCACGACATCACCGTAGAAGTGCTAGAAGTAGCTCACACACCGGACGAAACGGCCGTGTTGGTTCAGGTCCAGTGGGATAACCCGGACTGGCGCCTATCCCAATTTTCTGATGGCATGGGCATCTCTTATCTGGTGGATGAAAACGGCCGTGTTTACCAGCAAACCATGTCACCCAGCAGCGGTTCACAGGTTCAAACCGTTGTCAGGCGGATTGACGAAGTAACACCCACCCCTGTTTCTGACCGGCCCGCTTTTAGCCGCATCATGCACTTCGAGCCTGTTTCGCCGCTGGCGCAGCAGCTTAGGCTGACTGTTGGCGAGGTGGGATTCCACTTGCTAACCGACACTTCTTTTGCCTTCGATCTTGGTCCCAACCCGCAAATTGGAGACACCTGGCCGCTGGATTTGCGTCTGGATGTGGTTGGCTTTCCCGTCCATATCAACGCCGCCCGGCTGATTGAAATCGAACCGATGCCCACCGGCCCCGGCCGTAATGCACCCCAGATACCGGCTCGTGTGGCCCTTGAGTTTGATATTGAACCGATCCCGGCGGTAGGCCAGGCAACCTTGCAGGGCTTTGGGCTGGACGGCGGTCGCAGCGGTTTTACCGGCGGGGGTAGTGGCAGCATAACCGAAGACGGCCGTCGGCAAATGGCCGTCATGGTATTCACGGACGACCCCATGCCCACAGGTGTTGTCACCATCACCGTGCCGAAAGCCTCGATTGTCTGGCAGGGGCCGTGGGAAATTAGCTGGCCGGTGCCGTGATTCCGCGCTCCTGGCCCAGGCCCGCAATACCCTCTCCGGCGTGGTCACGCCCGGCACGGACGGCGAGCAGAAGAAAGAATCGCTGCTGGCTACCTACGACCAGTTCGCCGGGGAACTGGTGAATTGACAAGCCGTAATGCGTAAAACGTAA
>SLGK01000199.1 GCA_007123775.1 Anaerolineae bacterium
GATCAGTTTGCAAACTGATCGCGCATCACGTTTCAAACAGGGTGGGTTGTCCAGGTTTACTATCTGGCTGGGCCGACCGTGGGATGTTAAGATGGGTATAAGCATGAGGCGTAGCGATTCGGCCGCGGGCAGTGCGCTCCAAAAAGCCAAGCTGGAGCAGGTAAGGTTCAACGACATCCATAATGGTATCTGATTCCTCGCTGATAGAGGCCCCAATTGTATCCAGACCAACAGGACCGCCGCCGAATTTTTCGATAATTGCCAATAAGACACGCCGGTCGAGGTTATCCAGGCCCAGTTCATCTATTTCCAGGAGGTTGAGAGCAGAAACGGCCGTTTCCTGCGTAATTTCCCCTTCAGCCCGCACCTGGGCATAATCTCGCACGCGGCGCAGCAGTCGCAGAGCCACCCGCGGTGTACCCCTTGATCGCTGGGCGATTTCGGCGGCCCCCGCCGGATCAATGGGTACGTCTAGCACACGCGCCCCACGCAAGACAATCTGCTCGATGGCTGCCTGCTCATAAAAATCCATGCGGTAAACCGCGCCGAAGCGTGCCCGCAGCGGGGCCGTCATCAGCGCCAGGCGGGTAGTAGCCCCTACCACCGTAAAGCGTGGCAGCTTCAGGCGCACATTCTTCGCCCCCGGCCCTTTGCCCACCACAATATCCAATACAAAATCTTCCATGGCCGGATACAGAATTTCTTCAACAGCGCGGCCCAGGCGATGGACCTCGTCAATAAACAAAATGTCACCCGCCCGCAGGTTGGTCAGAATAGCGGCCAGGTCACCGGCCCTCTCAATTGCTGGTCCGGCTGTGTTGCGGATGTTGACCCCCATCTCGTTGGCTACAATCTGAGCCAGCGTCGTTTTGCCCAGACCGGGCGGACCGTGGAACAAAACGTGGTCCAGTGGTTCGCTACGCGCTCTGGCCGCTTCGATCAGGATAGTCAGATTAGCTTTCATCCGCTCCTGCCCGGTAAAGTCAGCCAGCTGCTGCGGCCGTATCACCAGCGCCATGCGTTTGTCTTCGGCACTGCTCTGGGGAGAAATCTGTCGGTTAGTCGTGGGCTTGTTGTTCATATCCGTGATTCGTAGTATGCAGTAGGCAAGTCACTGCGTGCTACCCATTACTATCGTTTGCATCCAATTGATTTGCATGGGATTATACAAGCCCTGACGTCGACGGCGAAATTTTCGGCGCTACCCGCCTGCTGGGCGAGCGACGTAGTCACTGTTTTCCGGTTATGGCTAAACCAAGTTCTGCCTGGCGCACGGCCGATTAGGAGAAAACGAATGGTCTATGAATCACAACACCCGCTGGTTAAACACAAACTAACCCTGCTTCGCAACATGAATACAGAACCAAAGAAATTCCGGGAACTGGTGCGAGAGCTGGCCATTCTGCTGGCGTATGAAGCCACGGCCGATTTAAGCCTTAAACCAATCACGGTCGCCTCGCCCCTGGCAGAAACAGTTGGCAACGAGTTGGTGGATAAAATTGGCCTGATTCCCATTCTGCGGGCAGGCCTGGGCATGGTCGAAGGCATTTGGGAGATGATGCCCGGTGCCGAAGTGTGGCATATTGGCCTGTATCGTGATGAAACCACCTTACAACCAGTTTCATACTACAATAAACTCCCCACCTTGCCCACCGTGCAGGTTTGTCTGGTATTGGACCCGATGTTGGCTACTGGCGGATCGGCCGTGGCCACCTGCAACATTTTGAAGGAGTGGGGGGCTAACCGCATTAAGTTTGTTGGTCTATTGGCTGCGCCTGAAGGAATAAACGCCCTACAAACTGCCCATCCGGATGTGCCGATCCACGTTGCCCAAATTGATGAGCGGCTCAACGACGCGGCTTACATTATGCCCGGACTGGGTGACGCTGGCGACCGCCAGTTTGGCACCGGGTAGCTGGGTTGCATAGTGGCGCGGTGGCAGAGGGGCATAACGTCGCTACAACCTCGTCACCTGGTCACACCGCTTTGATCATGGTGTACTTTCTCATCTTCCTCGTGCCCCTGGCTGTTGCGCTGCTGACCACACCCTGGGCGGGCCGGCTGGCCCAGCGCTGGGGTATCGTGGCCCGTCCCGGCGGACGGCGGCAGCATGAAGGGACGGTGCCTAAGCTGGGCGGCTTGCCACTACTGCTGGCTTATCTGGTCGGAATTGGGTTGATTTACTGGCTGTTACCACCCACCACGCCAGATGATGCGCTGCGGCTGCGCGGCGTGGTTCTAGGCAGTTTGATTTTGGCAATTGGCGGCTTTATTGATGACCGTCGGGAACTGACAGCCCTGCCCCAGTTTGCGTTTCATTTTGCCGCGGCGGGAATCGCGGTTGGCCATATCATTTTCATCGAAGTGTTCACCAACCCTCTGCCCACGGATATACTCTGGCAAACACCGCCGCTGGTCTGGCTGGTGGAGGTACGTGGCTCGGAAATCTGGCTGTGGCGACCTCTGGCTCTGTTGGTAACGCTGCTCTGGATTGTAGGGATGATCAATACGGTTAACTGGCTGGATGGGCTGGACGGGCTGGCGGCCGGGGTGGGGATGATAGCTATGGGAATGTTTGCCTGGCACAGTTTTATGTTGGAACAAACGGCCGTGGCTGCTTTTCCCCTTGCTTTTGCCGCTGCCTTACTCGGCTTTCTCTGGTTTAACTTCGCTCCGGCCCGCATCTTTTTGGGCACAGGCGGGGCCTGGCTACTGGCCTACAACATTGCTACCCTTTCCATTTTGTCGCCAGCCAAGATTGCCACGGCGCTCCTGGTACTGGCATTACCCATTCTGGACGGCATCTGGATTGTGGGCGAGCGGTTGCTGCGCGGCCACAATCCTCTGCGCGGCGACCGGCGCCATCTCCATTTTCGCCTATCAGACATGGGCCTGTCTACACAGCGCATTGTGCTGGGCTATTACCTGGTGGCCCTGGGCTTTGGGCTGGTGGCGATTCTGGCACCTACCCCCTGGCAAAAGCTGGTGATGATTCTGTTGTTGGCGTTGCTCGTCTTGACAGTGCTGGCGGTTCTAAGTCGCCGGTCACATCGAAAACAGGGGAAAAAGGGCAAATGACCAGCTTAAGGTAGACTGTAAGAATGGATTGTACTATAATACTGTGCGTAGTTTACACGATTAATAGATCTGCCTAACCCTAACCACCGCTTACTAGTATTATATAACTATGGCTAACCCGTTTCTTAGCGGGTAAGCTATGAATGCTGCCGATCTGTAGTCGGCAAGCATGGTTAGGGAAAGGCAAACATGTCAATCAAAGAGCAAGTGAACAAAGTCTACGTGTTGATAGAGCGCACAGCAGAAGAAAAGCCCAATATTCATGTCATTCAAAAGCTAGACGACCTGCGGCAAATCCGTCGGCGTGTCAAAACGACGCATTCGACGACGCTTCATCCAACGCTCATGGCCCGGTTACTGCGCGTAACCAATTCGGGTTAGCCTTTGTCTACGACGTGCCCCAGGGGGATTTGCCCGGTGGTTCAGCCAGTAAACGGCCGTAGTTACCCTGCCATTCGCTCGGTTTGCGAGTCATTGACTTAACCTGAATATCCGCAAAATAGGGGAAAAGTTCGGCCAGTAGATCGGGTAACAGATCAAGCGCGTCGTGACGAATGACGTCCTCAATGTTGGCCGCCATCTCCATCGCCCATTCCCATTCCCGTAAAAAACGTTCAGCCTTCATCCAATAATCCCGCTTTTCCCAGGCTCGCGCTGATTGCTCCACGCCCTCATGAATTTCGCGTAGCAAAAAAACCAGGGTAGCAGCCATATCTCTGCTTTCGATATCCAGGGTAGGTTTTCCCATGAGCCGCCGCAAGATTTCGGCAATCGTACGGCGGTGGCGGTTGCGAAGTTGGGTGGGGGTTTCAATGTGAATTACTCTGCCCATACAGTATGTCCTGATTAGTAGGGGTAGTCAGTGCCTTGCGTACCGGCGACACGCCCTCAGTTAATTGAAATATTCAACGGCCGTTTCTGGCGAATCAAACGGCCGTTCCACATGGCCGTGTATCAGCACGGTCTGTTTCTTGCGGTTGATCATCGCGGGGAACCAGCCGTAATCGCCAGTAGGTGGGCGCACCGCACCAACCATTCCTTCCTTCCGCTGACGGGGAAGCTGCCAGATCACCCAGGTAAACAAGTTAGCCAAAGGAATCTCCGTGGGACCGTCCTGATCTAGTTCAAGGTCTTCAATTGCCAAAGTGGTCTTTTTATCCATTTGCTTATCTTCTCCCAGACAGGTTACTCAGACAACAAGGCGGTCAGAATATCCTCAGTTTGTACCAGATTGTCAAATAGATAATCCGGGTGATACTGGGCCAGCGTGTTCCGACCGTGCCAACCGCTGGCGACAGCAATTGCTTTGGCCCCGCCGGCCCGGGCGCACAGGATGTCGGCCGGCGTGTCGCCAATGACCACTGTCTGCTCACCAGTGAAAGGTTGACCTGTCAGTTCAGAAGCGCGTCTCATGGCCAGCAAGACGAGTTGATTGCGGTCTTCGTGGTCAGACCCATAAGCGCCAACGCGAAATTGATTGGGATCAATCTGAGCCGCTTGCAGCTTCAACGGAGCCGTGCGAGCGATATTGCCCGTCACCAGCCCCAGCAACACATCCGGGCGCGCTCGTAGGGTGGAGAGCAACGCGTTTACGCCAGGGCAGGGTGTTATGTCGTGTTGGGCAAACAGGTGGCGGGCTTCCGCTTCCATCCGGTCGTAGATTAAGGGTAAGCTGCTTTCGATCCGCTGCTTGTCAACGCCAACGGCCAGCAGCAGGTCCTTGACAATGCGCGGGTCTGTCTTCCCATCCATGCGGTAGCCATCAGCCGTCGTCACGTCGCCAAACAGGGCGGTTAGGGCCGCCATCATAGCTGCCCGACCCGCACCGTTGCTGCGGATGAGGGTACCATCCACATCGAACAACAGCAGGCGTTTGTCCATCACGATAGCAGGTGCTCTTTTTCGGCTTCGGCTATCGACTCAGCCAAAATGAATAGCCCTTCTTCCAGTTGCTCTTGCGGGGTATTTAGCGGCGGTATCAGGCGAATGGTGTTACGGCCGCAAGGCATAATGAGCAGCCCTTTGTGAAAAGCACGCTGGACAACGTCGTTACGTAATTCGATGGCCCGTTCCTTAGTCCGTCGGTCTTGCACGAACTCAATCCCAACCATCAGGCCGCGACCGCGCACGTCCCCTAAACTCTGGTGGCGGCTCTGTAACTCTTGCATGGCACTCATCAGAAAACGGCCGCTTTCGCCGGCTCTGGCCAGCAAGCCTTCTTGTTCGATGACCTCCAGGGTGGCTATAGCGGCGGCCGTCGCTACGGGATTGCCGCCAAAGGTGCTGCCATGTGCGCCCGGTTTCCAGCTCATGAGCGATTGGCGCACCATAATGCCGCCAATGGGCAGCCCGCTGGCAATCCCCTTGGCGAAACAGACAATGTCTGGCTCAACGTTGTCATGCTCCACGGCCCACCAGCGACCGGTACGGCCGATTCCGCTTTGAATCTCATCGACAATTAGCAAAATACCGTAATTGTCGCATAGCTGGCGTAGGGCAGGCATAAAGTCAGGGGTTGGTATTACATAACCACCTTCGCCCTGGATTGGCTCAACCATTATTGCCGCCACTTCAGTGGGGGAGAGGGTGGTCTGGAAAACGTGATGCTCTAAATAGTCAATAACGGCCGCTCCTTGCGATTGACCGTCGTGGGTAGCTAACACAGGGCGATACGGGTCGGGGTAAGGCACATGCTCCACGTGCAAACCCAGCCGGTATTTGGCCCGCTGTACCGTCTTGCTGCCGGTGAAGGCCAGCGAACCCAGCGTACGGCCATGAAAGCCACCAAAAAAGCCAATGAATTTGTTACGACCGGTGTGGTACATGGCCAGCTTGATAGCGGCTTCAACTGCCTCTGTGCCGGAGTTGCCGAAGTAATAGCGGGTATCTTCCTGCATGGGGGCGATGGCTTGCAGCTTTTCGGCCAGTTCGACCGCCTGCGGGTAGTAGAAATCGCTCAGGCAAATATGCCAAAACTTGTCTATCTGAGCTTTGACCGCCTCTACCACGTGCGGGTGGCGGTGGCCAACGTTGAGAACGCCAATTCCGGCCATAAAGTCTAAATAGCGACGGCCGTCTACGTCAAACACCTCCGAGCCTTCTGCCCGATCAACCACGAGGCCATATTCACGGGTATAGGCGGTGGACATGGTAGCCATATCGCGCTCAATGATTTGCTGACCGATAGGTCCAGCCTGTTCTATGTGTAGTTCCATGGGAATAGTCTCCTAAAAAGTAGAATAGTGAGGCGACGTGTCCGTTGGCAATGGGCTATGCAATACGGACAAACAATCAATTATTCTGGTTCAATTGTAAACGTCAAGGGATAACCTTCCAAACTGGCGGCGAAGTGAGCTTTGCCTACTTTTTTGCGCGCGTCGGAAAGGGGTAGGGTGGCCACGTGGGCCTGGCCGGAAGTATGGGCCACAAAGGTTACATGCTCCGCTTCTAATGGTTTGAGCTGGAAAATCTTTTGTAAGATCAGAATCACAAAGTCATACGGTGTGACGTCGTCATTGTGAATAATGACCCGGTAAAGCGGCTCCAGAGCGTCTTCCTGCTCGGTATCTTCCAGGATGTCGGGAATCGGTTCTGCCAGAATACTCATATGACTGGATTATACGCTACTTAGGGGGGATGATTCAAATTTGATATAATCTTTGCAGCTAGAGCAAGAGCTAGAGGAAGAGGTTTTAGAGAAAGCTACGTAATACGCAATACGTCTAGAGATATTATGGCAAAGATTCCTGTTATTATCATTACCGGGTTTTTGGGCGCGGGTAAAACGACGCTGCTCAACCATTTGATCAACAGTGACCACGGCATGAAGATCGCCGTTCTGGTTAATGACTTCGGCTCTATTAACATCGACGCCGAACTGATCGTGGGCGTCGAGGGCGAGGATACCATTAATCTGGCCAATGGCTGCATCTGCTGCACCATTCGGGGGGATTTGCATCAAGCAGCCCTGCGTATCTGCCAACGGGTTGACCGACCGGACTATATCATTATCGAAACTAGCGGGGTGTCTGACCCGCTGGGTGTGGCGCAGACTTTTTTGTATACTGACCTGGCCAATTATACGGCCGTTGACACTATTCTCACTCTGGTAGACGCTGCCGAGTTCCTCAATTTGCCGGCCGAAAACGAGGTATTGGCGATGGACCAGGTTGGCACGGCCGATATTGTGGTCCTTAACAAAACCGACCTGGTTGACGAGACCGGTCTGGCTACGGTGCGCCAGGCCATAAACGAGATTTCGCCCGGTGCCCGCATCTTTGAAACCAGCTATGGGGAAGTGCCGCTACCGCTGCTGTTTGGACAGGGCGCGTTTGACACGCTGCGGCTACAGGGGCGTGAGGTCCATGATGTCCACGTTCATGAAGGTGCAGTTGCCCATAGCCACGCGGCCGATCATGGGTTAGTGTTTGATACCTGCCGCTATGAGAGTGAACAGCCGTTTAGCCTCGACGCTATCCAAACGGCCGTTGATCAATTACCGGTCACAGTTTACCGGGCTAAAGGGATGGTCTACCTGACCGAATCGCCAGAAAAGCGGCACATTTTGCAGGTCGTTGGCAAACGGGCCAGCATCAGCCAGGGAGAAGCGTGGGGGACACAACCGCCCGCCACACGCATCGTCCTGATTGGGTCCGCTAATGGCGTGGATGAAGCTGAGATAACGGCCGTGTTCGAGCGCAGCTTACAGCAGAGCCAATCTGAACCGTCGCCGTTGGGAACGGCCGTTGATTGGGTGCGCTCCTTGTTTGGCGCAAAGTAGCGTGGGGCGTAAAACGTGAAGCGTGATGGTCTTCTGCCAATAATTCTGGTGGGGCAGAGGCTATCTTTGATATGGTATTCTTATACTTAAGATAATTTACATTAGTGTAAGTATCGTCTGGGCAGAGACCTGCGAGGTCTCGAAGACCTCGCAGGTCTATAGATCAAGCGATACGTTTACACGGCCGTAACCTCCGGTCGAAATTGGGTTTCATAGAGCGTGGTATAAAGCCCACCGTGGGCCAACAGCTCAACGTGGCTGCCTTGTTCTACCAAACGGCCGTTTTCCATCACCAATATCTTATCCGCCGCCAGGATGGTCGAGAGACGATGGGCAATCACCAGGCTGGTTCGCCCCTCCATCACCCGCTGCAGCGCCTCCTGAATCAGCGCCTCAGAGAGCGAGTCCAAGTGGGCCGTGGCCTCATCCAGCACCAGGATACGCGGGTCTTTGAGGATAACGCGGGCGATGGCGATGCGCTGCCGCTCGCCGCCGCTGAGCCGGTAGCCCCTTTCGCCGACCACCGTGTCGTAACCGTCGGGCAGGCCCATGATAAAGTCGTGGATATTGGCCGCTTTGGCCGCCGCCACCACCTGAGCTTCTGTAGCCTCAGGCCGGGCGTAGAGCAAGTTAGCCAGAATGGTGTCGTAAAAGAGGTACGTCTCCTGGGTCACCATGCCGATATTATTCGACAGGTCACCCAGAGCCACCGTTTTGAGGTCATGGCCGTCCAGGCTGACAAAGCCGCCGGTGGGATCGTACAGGCGGGGAATCAGGTAGGTGATGGTCGTCTTGCCTGCGCCGCTGGGACCAACCAGGGCGGCCAGTTGGCCCGGCTCGATGGTGAAGTTGACGTCTTGTAAAGCCCAAGAAGACGGAGGACGGACGTCTGAGGACGGACGACGGACGACGGACGACGGCGGGGATTCGCCATCTTCCATCCTCGGTCTTCGGTCCTCGGTCCTCGGTCCTCCGTCCGCTTCCCTCTTCTTGCCCCGCTTGAGGTGGCTGGCAAAATTGCTACGGCCGAAACGAGCCACATCGGTCAGGCCGGCCTTCTCCTGGCCTTCAGGCAGGGCTTCGTAGTCGAAAGAGACGTTGTGGAATTGGATACGGCCGTTGACCATTCCTAAAACCACCGGATTAGGCGCCTCTTCAATTTCTATGGGAATATCGAGTACCTCAAAAACACGCTCAAAGCTGACGATACTCTGTACAAACTCCACCGGCGCGTTGGTTAGCGACATCAGCGGGCCGTACAGTTGGGCCAGATAGCTGCCAAAGGCGACGATGGTGCCGATGGTAAAAGCGGAATCGGGGCTGAGAACCAGATAGCCGCCGACCCAGTAGACGACGGCCGTGCCCACCGCCCCCACAATACTAAGCATCACAAAAAACCAGCGGCCGATTACGGCCGACTGCACGCCAATATCCCGTACTTCAGCCGCATCCCGGCTAAAGCGATCGATTTCCCGCTGCTCCCGGCCAAACAGCTTAACTAGCAGCGCGCCCCCTACGTTGAGCGTCTCATTCATAGTGGCGTTCATCTCGGCGTTGAGTTCCATGGAGCGGCGCCGGATGCGGCGCAGGATACGGCCGATATAGCGGGCCGGCAATATAAACAGGGGCAGCAGGGCCAGCGCCAGCAGCGTCAGTCGCCATTCCAGGGCCATCATGATGGCAAAAGTGGCCACAAACGAGACCAGGTTAGAGGTAATGTCGGGAATGGTACCGCTGACCGCCTGTTGCGCTCCCACCACGTCACTGTTGAGGCGGGACATCACCTCGCCGGTGCGTGTCTTGGTGTAAAAGCGGAGCGACATCCGCTGCAAGTGGGTAAAGAGAGCGCGACGCAAATCGTAAATGGCTCCCTCCCCTATTTCAGCATTTAGACGGCGCTGGAAGACGCCAATGGCCCCATTGAGCAAGGGAATAATGATCATGCCAAGAGCCAGCAGGTTGAGGCGGCCGTAGTCGGCGTTGGGAATAGCCACGTCAATCAAATCCCGAAAGAGCAGCGGTGGGATAAGCGACAGGCCGGAAATGAGCATGATGGTGAGCAGCAGCAGGGCAATGCGGCCGCGATATGGCCGGGCAAAATCCCAGATGCGCCAGAGCAGCTCACGGGTTATGGGGGTTGGTTGCTTCTCGTCGTGACGGATATAGGCCCACCAGCCGCTGCTGTGGATCATATGGTGCTGCCCCCATCCACCGGCAGCAGGACGCCCGTCATGTAGCTGGCCGCGGGCGAAACGAGGAAGGTAGCCACGCGACCAAATTCGGCCGGGTCAGCCATACGACCCAGGGGAATGGTCTGCACTATGCCGCGTTGTTCGGCTTCGACGCTGCTGTTGTTCTTGGCGGCCCGGTCTTCAAAGATGTGGACCACGCGGTCGGTGGCCGTCCAGCCAGGCAGGATGGCGTTGACGCGGATGTTGTCCGGGGCTAATTCCAGGGCCAGGGTGCGGGTCAGCCCGGCCACCGCCGGCCGCATCACGTTCGACAGCAGCAGCCCGGCAATCGGCTTGAGGACGGAGACGCTGGTGATAGTCAGGATGCTGGCCGCGTCGCTCTGACGCAGATGGGGCAACGCCGCCTTGATTAGATGGACAGCACTCATCAGCGTCAGGTTGAACCCATTCTCCCAGGCGACCGTATCGGCCGTATCGAACGTGCCACCAGGCGGGCCGCCCGCGTTGGTGATGAGGATGTCAAGACGGCCGTAATGAGCCACCACAGCCTCAATCAGCCGGCTAATCTGGTCAGGATCGAGCAGGTCGGTGGTAAAGGCAACGGCCTGACCACCCTCCCCTTCAATTTGGGCAACGGCCGTGTCCAGATCGGCCTGAGTGCGGGCACAGAGAGCTACTTTAGCCCCTTCGCGGGCCAGTTGCCGGGCCGTGGCCAGCCCCAAGCCGGTACTGGCGGCCGTGACGAGGGCTACTTTATCTTTTAACTGTAAATCCATGAACACGCTCCTTCTTTGTTTAGTTGCAGTTTAATACTAAATCACTACGCGAAAAATTAGCCGGTATTTATTACGCTTCACGCTTTACGCTCCTTAACCCGTCAACAAACGCAAGCGAATAGTACCAACACCAACAACATCACCGGGAGCAAGAACGGCCGTTTCCCCCTCTCCCAGGCGTAAATCATTCAATAACGTACCATTACGACTGCCTAAATCCTCAAGCCACCACTGCTGCTCTTGACGAGTGATCAGCGCGTGTCGGGTGGAAACATAGCCATCATCAATGGCAATGGTACTGCTGGCGGCGCGACCAATCCGGGTTACGGGCAGTAACGGTAGGATAGTTCCTATGGGCAACTCGTCGATGTCACTGGCCATAACCTGAAGCTGGCCCGACGGCCGTTTTTCACTCTCTACCAGGGCGGCCGTCAGACGCATATCGGTATATACCAGCCAGAACATGATCCCCAAAAAGGCCAGCAGCAGCAGGGCAGCCACAACGCGCAGCACAAGCAGCACTAGGGGCACAGACATCAGCTTTCCGAGTCAGTTTCCGGGTCATGTGGCGGTAAAGGGGGCAACATCATCGTTTCGACGTCTGCCTGGGCATCAGCAGGCCGGCGCGGACCGGTGTCGCCTTCACCATAAACCAGACGTACATCGCTCAAGGTGATGACGTCACCCGGCTGTAGCGCCTGTTCAGTAACGGGCTGATCATTGACGAAGGTGCGCCCCCGATTGCTTACGTCATACAGCACAAAGCGGCTGTAGCGCCAGCGGATCTGGGCGTGGCGACGGCTAACGGTGGGCGCATTTAGCACTATATCGTTGTCAGCCCGGCGACCCAGGTTTATGAGAGGCTGATTGAGGGGCACGTGCCGTCGTCCGCCTACTATCAAATAAGCGTCAATGGCTTGGATGGCCGTTTTTATAGCCTTTTCTGATGGCACTTTCGGCTGAATCCGGGTTGGCTCGTCGGCTCGTACCGTATGTTCGGCTTCGACACGCACTTGCTGACGGGACAAGGTGGGATCAGCCGTCAGTTCCACCTCCGGGGCAATCGGCAGATAAAGTCCTGCCTGCCGCGCCAGGGCGGTCACGTGGGCTGACAATTCCGTAGCCAGACGGGGACTTTGCCGATACAACCTGCTGTAATCTTCCGGATGCAGGCGTATGCGGAAAAAATCGGCCGCCTGGCCGTCCCGCTGGCTATCTTCCAGGGCACGCGTAATTTGCGCCGACACTTCCAGCGGATCAAGCTGGGTGCCAAACAGGCGACGGGCGGAACCTTCGATCAAGCGACGGGCCATCGTTTCAAACTGGGAGAGTGGTGTTGGTTTTTTCATAGCAGTGCCCATTATAGATAGGGCAGATGTCAACGTCAATTACAATTACCCTATGCCCGACCTTTCCTCACGCTACGCCCAAACTATCACTACCTGGCGTCCTTTTTGGTACAATTGATTCAATGGTAGATACAACGCGGCCGAAAAAGTTGTTGAGACTTTGTCGGTTCGTAAATCGTAACAAGGTGGTTTATGAGCAAAACAGATGTCATTATTGTTGGGGCCGGTCTGGCCGGCCTATCCTGTGCGCGAGAACTCCAGGCGCACGGCATTTCATTTCAAATTATAGAAGCCAGCGATGACGTTGGTGGTCGCGTGCGCACGGATGAGGTGGACGGCTTTTTGCTGGACCGGGGTTTTCAGGTGTTGCTAACAGCTTATCCGGAAACGCAGCGGGTGCTGGATTACGAAAAACTGGATTTACGGCCGTTTTATCCCGGCTCTTTGGTCTGGTACGAAGGGGCCTTTCACAAGGTGGCCGACCCGTGGCGCGCACCGCTGGCCGGGGTGCGCGGCATCATCTCGCCCATTGGCACCCTGGCCGACAAGGCCCGCGTTGGGCTGCTGCGGACCAGAGTGACGCAGACCAGTCTCGACGAGCTGTTCCAGCGGCCAGAAAAAACGACGCTGCAAGCGCTGCGCGACGAAGGCTTTAGCGACAGCATCATCGACCGCTTCTTTCGCCCCTTCTTGGGCGGCGTCTTCCTCAATCAGGAATTGGCCACCTCTAGCCGGCTGTTTGAGTTTGTGTTTCGCATGTTCTCTTTAGGGGACACGGCCGTTCCCGCCCTGGGCATCCAACAAATTCCGCTGCAACTGGCGGCCGGCCTGCCAGATGAATCCATACGGCTGAACTGTGAGGTAACGGCCGTTAAGCCCGGCCAGGTTACGTTAGCCAGCGGCGAAACAGTAACAGCCGCTGAGGTGGTTGTAGCCACAGAAGGACCGGCAGCCGCCCGCCTGCTCAACCAGGCCGTTGCAGCCCCCGCTTCGCGCAGCGTCACCTGCCTCTACTTCGCGGCAGCCGAACCACCCGTCACCGAGCCGATTTTGGTGTTAAACGGCAGCGGACGCGGCCTGGTTAACAACCTGCACGTCGCCGATCGGGTAGCCCGCACCTATGCTCCGGTAGGTCAACATCTGGTATCGGTCACGGTACTGGGCAATCCTGAGCTGGATGATGGGGCGTTAGCAACGGCCGTGCGCACCGAGTTGAGCGAATGGTTCGGCAACCAGACGGGCACATGGCATCATTTACGCACCTACCGCATCCACCACGCCCAGCCCCACCAGCCGCCCCCCAGCCTGGAACCGCCCCAGCGAGCCGTCCGGCTGGAAAACGGGCTGTACGTTTGTGGTGATTATCGGGATAATGCTTCGATCAATGGGGCCATGGTCTCCGGCTGCCTTACCGGGCAGGCGATTGCCAGCCGGTAATCGAGCAACCGTTCGTAACCGACGGTACACCCACCACTAATCCAGCCGGTTAACGTGGCCGGACACGACCGGTATCGTTTGGCAGCCAACAGGTGGTGGCCACGCTTGGTTCGGGACAGTCTACGGACCACCAGTTGCCGTCTTCGCTAACGCCAAGCACGGCCAGCAACTCCCCGCCATAGAGGTGCTGGATAAAGCCCTGCCCTTGCAGGGCACTTAGAGAAACCCGCATCTCTACACGAACGCGCTCCACGTCGGTAGCCAATACCGGCGGTGGGAATTGTAACTGAGACAGCAAGGCCACAGCGGCCGTTTCCACTTCATCCCAGGCGACCGTCAGATCACTACTCAGAAGGAAATAATAGAGGGCGTTGCCGTCGAAAGTGGCGTAATAGCGCACGTATTCGAGTGATTCATCCGCCTCATCGACCAGTTGGTAGCCAAAAGCCAGGCCGGTCAGCGACCCCACCGGCACGGGCTGCCGGGGCAAGGGGATAACCGAGTACGCTTCAGACTGGGCCACGGCCGCTGCCTGCGTCAGGTCTGCCAGTTCAGCCAGGACAGCTTGCACAGTCTGCCCATATTCAGCCTCGTCCGGCTGCGGCTCATGGCCCAGCGCCATATCGGCCGCTTCTAACAGGCCGCGCATTATCTGATTATTGGTCAGGGCCTGGACTTCGAGCGACAGAGAGGCAACGGACCAGTCGCCATCATCAGGAAACAGGCAGAAGGCAGGCTGGGCTGAAGGACAGGCTTCACCGCGCCAGCCGTTGCCCAGGTCGGTAGGAGCCAGCAGACTGTGGGACAGTGGCTTAAAGATTCGCTCAGGAACGGCCGTATCCAGCGGCGGCATCTCATGACGTAGGGGGACGGTCGGTTCAGCTCGCGTACAGGCCAGCACCAACAGGGGCAAAACAAGTAGCAGGGGCAGTAATCGCGTCATACAGGTGTTATCCTATCCAGAATCATCCACTCAAATCGGTATACATGCTTCGCATCCGGTTCATGAACCTGGCGGAAGCTTGTCTGCCATTGAGACCAATCTAGCGGCGGGAAAAAAGCATCGCCGTCGAGGTCAGCCTCAACTAAGGTTAGATAAATGCGGCCGGCCTGGGGCAAGAGTGCCTCATACAGGCTGCTGCCACCACCAATCATAATCTCCTCTGGCCGGTCCGCGCCAGCTACAACCAGCGCCTCTGCCAGGGAATCGACAACGGTGGCTCCTGGCGCAGCATATTGTCGATTACGGCTGACTACAATGTTATGCCTACCCGGTAACGGCCGAAAGCGGGCCGGTATCGAATCATACGTGCGGCGCCCCATGATGACCGGTTTGCCCATCGTGACTTTAACAAACCATTTCATGTCGGCGGGCAAATGCCAGGGCAGCCCATTGTTAACGCCAATAACTCGATTCTGACTCATGGCCACCACAAAGGCAATGGTAGGTTTGGGGGAACTCAGGGTGTTATCCATAGGCGCAGGGCGTGATAAGTGAACCGCAGCCCAAAGCAGCATGGTCTAAACGGCAATTGGGGCGGAGATGCGGGGGTGGGATTGGTAGTTTTGCAGATCAAAATCTTCGTAACTGAAGTCGAAAATGGAGGTAACGGCCGTATTCAGAACCATTTGCGGTAGTGGGAACGGCTCGCGGCTGAGCTGCAACTTGGCCTGCTCCAAATGGTTGAGATACAGATGGGCATCACCAAAAGTGTGAATGAACTCGCCGGGCCGGTAGCCCGTCACCTGGGCCAACATCAGCGTCAGCAGGGCATAGGAAGCGATGTTAAAGGGAACGCCTAGAAAAATGTCGGCGCTGCGTTGATAAAGCTGGCAAGAAAGACGTCCTTCAGCCACGTAAAATTGGAAGAGGCAGTGGCAAGGCGGCAGGGCCATAGTCTCAATGTCAGCCACGTTCCAGGCGCTGACAATGTGACGACGGGAATCGGGCTTGTGGGTCAGGCTGTCAACCAGATTGCTGATCTGGTCGATGGAACGGCCGTCTGGCGCAGGCCACGAGCGCCATTGGTAGCCGTAAACGGGTCCCAAATCCCCCTGCTCATCAGCCCACTCGTCCCAAATCGTTACCCGGTTGTCGTGCAGGTAGCGGATGTTGGTATCCCCCTGCAAAAACCAGAGCAGCTCATGGATGATTGAACGCAGATGCAGTTTTTTAGTCGTCACCGCCGGAAAGCCATGGGCCAGATCAAAGCGCATTTGGTAGCCAAACACGCTCAACGTGCCCACGCCCGTTCTGTCTGTTTTGCGAACACCTGTATTCAATACGTGGTTCATCAGGTCCAGATATTGTTTCATAAACAGATTATGCCCCATTAGCAGGTGCAAACTGCCACCCTGGTTACTTTATAGCCAGCCAATTGTATGATAGCATAGATAGGGTAAATAGCGAGAACAATTATAAAGGTAACGATGACACAAATTCCTCCCAAACTACAAGAGATTATCGACGATTTTAGCTACTGCGCCGGTCGTGAAAAGCTGGAATATTTGCTGCAATTCGCTGAAAGCCTGCCTTCCCTGCCCGACTGGCTGCAAGAGCAAAGTGACCAGATGGAACAGGTCCACGAGTGCATGACGCCTGTTTTTGTCTTTGCCGAGCAAAAGAACGGATCGGTGACGTTCCACTTTGACATTCCGCCCGAATCGCCAACGGTGCGCGGCTATGCGGCCGTTTTGAAACAGGGCTTAGACGGCAGCAGTGCGGAGACGGTAACGGCCGTTCCGCTCGATTTTTACCGGCAGATGGGTTTGCAAGACGTTCTTACCGGCCAGCGATTAAACGGCATCAGCGCCATTTTGGCCCACATGCAGCGGGCAGTAGCGGGGTAGCGAGGCGGCGAAGTGGCGGCGCGACGATGGCGGCGCGACGAGTAATTTCGTCACTCCGCCACGCTGCCACGCCGCAACCACTTGCACACTTACCCGCCTTCAATTAAAATTTGGCATTCCCAAAATACGGAATACGCAACACGCAATACGCAACACGTCTGATAATGATTTTGCCAAACCAACTAACCCATTCACACCCTAATCCCAAGAGGTTTTCAACTTATGAAAGAATTTAAGACAGACCAGATTCGTAATGTGGCCCTGATTGGTCACAATGGCTCCGGCAAAACTACTTTTGTCGAGCGTGCCCTGTTTCACACGGGCGTTACCACCCGCATGGGCAGCGTCCAAAACGGCACGGCCGTTATGGACTTTGAAGAAGAGGAAATGGCCCGCAACAGCTCCGTAGCGGCCGCCATCGCCCCCATCGTGTGGAAAGATGTCAAAATCAATATGATCGATACCCCTGGCTACGCCGACTTTGTGGGCGAAGTCAACAGTGCCCTGCGCGTTTCCGAAGGCGCTGTTGTTTTTGTCGAGGCCACGTCGGGGGTGGAAGTCGGTACGGAGATCTACTGGCAGGCAGCCGAAGAGCGCAATCTGCCACGCATCATCCTGATTAACAAAATGGACCGGGACAACGTCCGCGTCAGCCGCGCTTTGACCAGTATTGAGGAAAACCTGAGCGGCAATTTCGTCCCCCTGCAGCTGCCCATTGGTGAAGGTCCCAGTTTCAAGGGCGTCGTTGATTTGCTGTCGATGGAAGCTCGCCTGGGTACTGATGACAGCCGGGGACCAATCCCCGACGATCTGGCTGACGCGGCTGAAGAAGCGCGCCTGGCCCTGGTCGAAGCCGCTGCCGAAGGGGACGACGCCCTCATTGAGAAATATCTGGAAAACGATACGCTCAGCGACGAAGACATTGTGCGCGGTCTCAAACTGGCGGTTCAACAAGGCTCCGTCATACCCATTCTGTATGCCGCACCCGAACCAGGCATCGCCATCGTGCCCGTTTTGCAGGCTATGGTACGCCTTATCCCCGCGCCCAATCAGGCCGGTCCGTTCACAGCGACTCTGCCTGACGGCGAAACGGCCGAATACCCCGTCAGTGATGATTCCCCGTTGGCCGCCTTTGTCTTCAAAACCCGCGAAGACCCATATGGCAAAATGAGCTACCTCCGCATATATGGTGGCACGCTCCAGTCAGACAGCCGCGCCTGGGACAGCCATCTGGAATCTGAAGTCCGCATTGGCACGCTGCAAGTACTGCGTGGCAAAGAACAGATGCCGGTGCCGCGCCTGCACAGCGGTGACATTGGTGCCGTCGTTAAGCTAGGTGAAACGCCCACTAACAGCACCATTTGCAACCCTCAACAGAAGCTTAAACTGAATATCACCAACCAGCCTAACCCGATTATGTCGGTGGCTATTCACCCAGCCTCCCAATCAGACGTAGCCAAGTTGAGCGCCTCGCTAAACCGCCTGGTTGACGAGGACCCCACGCTGGTCTGGCACACGGAAAGCGCCACGCGAGAGACGATCTTGTCGGGCATGGGTACCACCCATCTGGATATTGGCGTCAAAAAGCTAGAATCCAAATTTGGCGTCCACGTAACCACAACCGTACCCAAAGTACCCTTCCGGGAGACGATTACCAAGACAAATACGGCCGAATACACCCACAAAAAACAAACGGGTGGTGCCGGCCAATACGCTCGCGTCTTCCTGCGCGTTGAGTCGCTGGATGATGATGCTCAGTTTGAGTTCACCTCGGAAATCTTTGGCGGCGCCATCTCCGCACCCTTTGTGGCCGCCACGGAAAAGGGCTGCCGCCAGGCGTTGGATCAGGGCGCGCTGGCCGGCTACCCTGTCACCGGCGTTAAGGCCATCGTCTACGACGGCAAAGAACATCCCGTGGACTCTAAGGAAATCGCCTTTCAGATTGCCGGCCGTGAAGGTTTCAAACAAGCCGTTCTCGGGGCCAATCCCGTATTGCTAGAGCCGATTTACAACGTGACCGTTACGGTGCCGGCCGACTACATGGGTGACGTGCTGGGCGACATGAACAGTCGTCGCGCCCGCGTGCAGGGCATGGACCAGGAAGGCACCAAGAGCATTGTGCGGGCCGAGGTGCCGCTGGCTGAAATGCAGCGCTATGCGGCCGACTTACGCTCCATGACGCAAGGACGTGGTATTTTCCGTATGGAATTTTCCCATTACGGCCGTGTGCCCAGCCACTTGCAAAGTGATTTGGTGGCAAAACTGAAGCAGGAACAGGCCGCGGAAGATTAGGCTCTCCCCAAATGGTCTGGTAGAAAGGATGAGGACCTGACCGGCAACTTTGGCCTGGCCGGTCAGGTCCCAGCGCAATTACCCCAACTCTCTAACCACTACCAAAGTCGAAACCCTCAGGGCGACGGTCCACTGGTCCTATTGCCAGGCAACCTGCAAGCACTTACACTATGGTCACATTCTTGACAACAGACTTACTGGCTAAACAAGCATTTCCAACAAGCGTTTCCAATCGGCCCGACCGCAAAAAGCGTGCCGATCATAAGTATCAACTTAAGCCAACTGCCTGTTTAATTCGACCGTTTTGGGAGTTTTAGTGGCAATTCCCATAGTCGCCACTATGTCCACAAGTAGTTGGAAAATATGATCCACCCTATGA
>SLGK01000071.1 GCA_007123775.1 Anaerolineae bacterium
CGGTTTTGAGGATAGCGTCCGCAAGCTGATTCGCCCCGAAGTAGAACCCTATGCCGACAGCATCACGGTCGATGCGCTGGGGAATCTGATCGCTTTCAAGGAAGGCACGGCCGATTCCGACAAACGTCTCAAGGTGATGGTGGCGGCCCACATGGACGAAATTGGGCTAATGGTGACACACATCACTGAAGACGGCTTTTTGCGCTTTACCAACATCGGCGGCATCCGGCGGCAAACGCTGCTGGGCAGCCGCGTCCGCTTTGGCAACGGCACCATTGGCGTCATCTACAGCGACCGGATCGAAAACGCCAATCAGGTCCATCCACTGGATAAACATTTTATCGACGTGGGGGCCACCAGCCCGCAGGATTGCCCGGTCAGCGTGGGGGATGCGGCGGTGTTTATACGGCCGTTCCTCACCCAAAACGGCCGTCTCATCGCCAAAAGCATGGATGACCGTATCGGCTGTGCCGTGGCTATCGAAACGCTGCGCCGTCTGGACAATAGTCTGGAAAGCTCACCCCACGATTGCTACTTTGTTTTCAGCGTCCAGGAGGAAGTGGGTACGCGCGGGGCACAAACGGCTGCCAATCGTATCAACCCCGACGTGGGTATTGCCCTCGACGTAACCACCACCGGTGACATACCTGAATCACCACCAATGGCCGTCAGTTTGGGCAAAGGGGCCGCCATCAAGGTCAAAGACAGCGGCATGATCAGCCATCCCGGACTGGTGCGGCTGATGCGCGAGCGAGCGGTTGAGGGAGGCATCCTGCACCAGATGGAAGTGCTAGACGGTGGCACGACCGACGCCCGCCCTATTCAGATTGCCAACGCGGGCTGCGCCGCCGGCTGCATTTCCATCCCCTGCCGTTACGTTCACAGCCAGAGCGAAATGGTGGATGCGGCTGATGTGGAGAGTTGTGTGGCGTTGTTAACGGCCGTGTTAGCTAACGAGATCGATTTTTAGGCACGTAGTGCGTAGTGCGTATTCCGTATTGCGTATTGCGTATGGCAACTGGCTACGCACTACGCAATACGCAACACGTTTCAGTCAAAACTAATCCCAAACCAATTCACCGCAATCCAGGAAATGGTCAACGCCGGAATCGCCTGCGTCAGGGGAATGAGCGCCTGGACTACCGAGACCCCGCGCAGGCTCTTCAACCCCAGCCGGTCCAGGATAATCCAGGCAAAGGGAGCCGCTAGAACGTCCAGGGCAAAATCAAGCAGGTCGATAAAGACGACCACCAGGAAGGGTGTATAGCGCAGCGTTTCGCTAAAGCCCGACCCGGCCGGGACGCGAATTTTACGCAGTTGGCGAATAACGAAGATAAAAAGCAGCAGCGACAGCAACAGGGCAATGGCCATGCCCGTCAGTAAGACCAGCCCTAGCGTACGCAAAAATTCGGCCGTAAAGAGTGGTTCCATTTCCGTACCTTTCTAAATGACGGAAGATGGAGGACCGAGGACGAATGTGCATTTTCGGTCTTCCGTCTTTCGTCCTCCGTCAAACCCAGATTTGCCAGACAAAAATGAAAATCATCAGCAGCCCGCCGCCAAACTGAATAAGCGCGGCGATGCCATAACCGGCCAGCCCGCCCAGACTGGCGCGGAGAGCCAGGTCCCAATCTTGCCGCTTCTGGTATTCAGCCAGCAAGACACCGGCCATGTAGCCGATAATCGTCCCCAACAGCGGCACAATAAAAGTGCCGATGATCGCCCCCAGCAGCCCGAACAGTTGGGAGCGACGGGATGCGCCACCCTTCTTGGCCCCCAGCATCGTCAGCCAGATATCGGCCGTACCCGTTACCAGGGCAATCAGGCTAATCAGGGCAAAACCGCCCCAGGTCAGCGTCTCAAAGCCATACAGCAAGCCGTAGAAAAGGATAGCCAGCCACATCAATAAGCTGCCCGGCAGCAGCGGAATCAGCGTACCCACCAGCCCCACGATCAGGCTAAGAATGATTAAGACCAGGGCGACAGATTCAAGGAATTCAGTCATTTGTGTTGCGGGTGACGAGTAGCGAGCAGCGAATTACCGTCTGACTACTGGCTACTGCCTCACAGCATGTAAGAGGCCCGCAAGAAGCGGTGGAACACGTCGGCCAGATACGGCCGAAAACCAATCATCGCCTCAAACATCGTGCCGCGCAGCTCGTCGTCGCTCAAGCGGTTGACCTTTTGCCAG
Source organism: Anaerolineae bacterium (assembly GCA_007123775.1). Lineage (GTDB taxonomy): Bacteria > Chloroflexota > Anaerolineae > Promineifilales > Promineifilaceae > SLGK01. The sequence continues at coordinate 2,192 of SLGK01000071.1, forward strand.
GTGTAGGGGCTGGGCATTTCAGACAGCCAGCGAGCGAAATGGGGGAACCAGTTGGTCAGCACATGCAGGCAGCGGGCGGCAGGAATCGCCAGGCGCACGGCCCGCGCCGGGAAAGCCGACCCTAGCCGGGCCGACATAGCCAGCATATAGCTATCAACAATCGTCTCGTAACTGATGGGACGTTGGTCGCGGGTGTACAGATGGCCACCAGGCCGGTACAGCAGGTCGAATTCTTCGACAAAGCTGACCAGGTCACAGACGCCAGGGCCGATTTTGGCTGTCTGCCAGTTGAGCAGATAGCGGCCACCAAAGAGTGTAACGTGCCACTGGTAATTGTGTAAACGGCCGTGTAGCAGCGTCGGCGGCAGATCAAGCAGCGGTTGCAGCATCGGCACCGGGTCATCGAGCAGATTGGCGGCAGCGTCCAGATGGCTTTCGCCCAGAATACCGGGCCAGCCACCCAACGCCCGCATCACTGCCAGCCCGTTGGCCGCTTCTAACAGCTTGGGAGCCAGCCGACCGGCGTTGTAAACCGCATGTTCCGACAAAATGGCGGCCGGACCTTCCTCAAAGTAGTAGGGATATTCGCTCTTGAGTTCGTCCCAATCATAGCGGTGCCGCTCGCTGCCGAAAAAATGGGGCAGCCAGTCGATGTCAGCCAACGCCTCCTCTTGCCAGAAGGCGGTATGCAGGTCGGCCAGATCGCCAATGATTGCCTCCACCTGGCCCGCGCTCCATTTTTGGGGCGGAAAGTCGTTGGGCACGTCATCGTACACAATCCAGCCGCTGGCGTCGTCGAGACTCTCAGCCAGCCAGCAGCGGGGAACCAGGTGGGTCAGGTGCGGGGCGATTTCGTGATAAAAGTGCAACTCGCGCTGGTTGGTCCGCCGGGCCAGCAGAGTAATAGGGTCCGAATGATTGGCCAACGCCAGCCGGTAGCGGACGGTGCGCTGCCGGGTATCTTGCAGGGGGGAATCGGTGTAGACGGCCGTGTCAACGGCCGTAACTACCAGATCCTCCAACCCTTCCTGGTGACAAAGTAGCGCTGTCCAGGCGGCCGGATCCCGTCGTTGCAGTTGGTTGATGTCCAGCTTTGAGCCGCTCATGGCCCTGATTGTAAGATGGATTGACGCTACTGACAACAGCGTAACAGAAATCTACAGAATAAGGTGGTATAAACGATTATCTTCGCATATAATGTAGAGCAATATGCCGCGTACTTCCAGGCAAAAAACGGCCTCAGGCTTTAACATAAGTCATTACGTCTATTGGGTTTACTATCACTACAGCTAACAAGCAATAAGGATCCATAACTGGCAAATAATGTTCCTCGTCATTCATTTCTAAGCGCTATAGCTATTGGTTCTGGTCGCGCAGAACAGGCTATAGACAATGACAAATGGGCAAAGGCAAATCGAAATCCAACCCAACATAGGTTTTCGAAGACAACAGCATAGACTTTGGTTGTCAAAAGCTAGCAGGTTCATGCTCAAAGGAGAAAGACACCATGTTTTCACAGAGAAAAGCGAAGTTTCAAGGCGTTGATGAAGCGGCCGTGGATGTGGAAGTTCTGCCGGCCCAACCGGAAAAAGCCCCCGCCCCGCCACCGGCACCCAGCCCGCCTCCCCCACCTCAGAAAGCGGAAGCACCAGTTCCAAGAGAAGTAAAGCCAGCCCCCGTTAGTTCATCACCGTCCAGCGACGCCAGTTCTGACAAAACAACGGCCGATTTGGAAAGACTGCGTAACATTCTTTATGGTAATCAATCACGCCAGACTGAAAAACGGCTCACCGATCTTGAACAAGCAATCATTGACGTACGTCAGGAGTTCAACGACTTGTTAACCCGCGGACTTGACAAAGTGGCCCAGGACGCCAGCACCCAACTGGATAACACCAATCGCACGCTGGGGGATCGTCTGACCCGCCAGGCATCTGAACAAACAAGCCAGCTCCGCACAACACAGCAGACGTTGGATACTAAAATTGAGGAACAAGGCGCGGAACTAACGAAACAGATGCGCGATAATCAGCGAAGTGTGAATCAACGGATAGATAATGCGCAGGCAGAACAATCCGCCCAACTCCGTGAAGTCCAGCGTGAACTGACTCAAAAGCTAGATAGCACAGCGGCCGATTTCTTTGAGCAATTGCGTCAAATGCAGAAAGAATTGAGTGAACGACTGGAGCAGATCAATAGCTCCCAGTCCCAACGACTGCAATCGTTGCAGGAAGAGGCACGGCAGCGTGATGATAGCCTGCGCCAGGAGTTGTTGCTGCTGGCTTCTCAACTCGATAACGGCAAAGTGTCACGTCACGATCTGGGGAACATGCTAATCGAAATGGGTCAGGGTTTACAGAGCTAGGTAGAAATGCCATTTTTCCAGCACAAAATTTGAGCATGATGCTTCACTGCATACCTGAGATGCAGTTAGGAATTGCCGTGTCATGAACCAGTCGCCAGTACATCCTGATCCCTTTGAAACGGAAGACCCGTTACTGGCCTCAATACAACAAATCGTTCTGGGACCAGCCCAACAACGAATCCAGGAATTGGAGCAAGAGGTTGGTCTACTCCGTTCGCATCTGAACCAAAACGAAGAATCGTTAGTCAAACGATTGGCCAGTTTGGAACAGGAGCTACAGGCAGCGCAAAAGGCGCTACACATGGCTGAGGATCGCGTACGCGAACTACAGCTAGAGACAGCCTTGCTGCGCCGGCGTGCCCAGTCTGATTCCGAAGGTCTGATGGCCCGGCTCACCCCTGTTTTTAGCGATCTGATCGGCCATCGCATTCGTGAAAGTAAAGATGAAATGGCTGAGGCCCTGGGACCGGTCATGGGCGAAGCGATACGTGTTCAAATTCGCCAGTCGCGTGATGACATGGTGTCTGCCCTTTCCCCCATTATTGGCGCCACGGTGCAACAATCAATCGCCTCTTTTTTCCGCGAGCTGCAACAGAATGTAGACCAGCAGTTGAAGGCAAGGTTGAGACCGGGCGACCTGGCCCGGACGTTCTGGGCACGCTTACGCGGCGTTTCGCCGGGCGATCTGGCCATGCGCGACTCGTTGCCCTACCACATTCGGGAGATTTTTGTTATTCAGGCGGGGTCGGGCCTGCTACTGGCCCGGTATGAAGGCGGACAAGAGGCAACGGCCGATTCTGACCTGATCAGCGGCATGTTAACGGCCGTTCGTGATTTTGTGCGCGATTCTTTTCAGCCAGAAGCCCGCGAAGAGGGTCATCTGGACGAGCTGCAATACGGCCGGCTGCGCATTTTGATCCAAAGCAGCCCGGCATTATACGTGGCGGTTGTACTGGACGGCATCGAGCCTACCGGCTTTCGCGCTCGCATGGGGCAATTGGTCGATACGCTGCAAATTGAGCATGGTCCGGCCCTGCGCCCCTATGATGGCAATCCCGACAACCTGCCCGACTTACAGCCCCTTTTGGCTCATCTTGTGGAACAACCGTATCAACAGGCTACCAGGTCCACCGGACTTTCACGCGGACAAAAACTGTTCCTGTCCGGAGGCGGGTTGTTCCTTGTCCTCTTCATGGCCGTAGCCTGCTTCTACCTGCAATTTACGATTGCCCTCTATCCGGTTGCCTTTCCCAGTGCCACCCCCACCAATACGGCCACAGCCACGCCGACAGCGACGCCCACTAACACAC
>SLGK01000218.1 GCA_007123775.1 Anaerolineae bacterium
CTTCAACCCTAAAGGACGCCAAACCGTCTCTGCCATTCAGGGCGATCAAAACTGGCGCAAAATCGCGCTGGCCCGTTTGCCGGTAGCCATTTTGCTGGCCGGGTTGACTTATTTTGCCTGACTATAAGCAACGATTAACACGCTCCGGAGATTGGACCAACTATGTTCTATAGCGCGAGAAATGATAATGTAGCAATTGGTAACACAAATATGGACTATGTCTCTTTTGGAAGAGGGGAGACAAACCTGATAATCATCCCTGGTCTCGGCGATGGGCTTAAAACAGTCAAAGGGATGGCAGTAACGCTTGCTTTTATGTATAGACTGTACACCAGGGATTATAAGATCCATATATTCAGTCGGAAGAATAAAATGGAAGATGGATACTCAACGAGAGATATGGCCAGGGATCTCAAAGAAGTGATGGGTAAGTTAGGTATTGAGAAAGCGCACATTCTGGGCGTATCCCAGGGTGGGATGATTGCCCAATACCTGGCCATTGATCATGCGCAAGTTGTAGACAAACTTGTTATTGGTGTTTCGGTTTCTCGACAGAATGAAACAACACAAGCGGTAATTGGCAGATGGGTAGAAATGGCTGAGGCAGGCGATTATAAGGGGCTGATGATCGACTCAATGGAAAAGACCTACCCAGAAAATAAGGTGAAAAAGTATAGACCTTTCTATCCAATTCTAGCCAGGATTGGGAAGCCACAAAGTTTTACCCGATTTATCATTCAGGCGAGGTCGTGCCTGGGTCATAATGCGTATGAGGAACTTCATAGAATCAATAGCCCCACATTGGTCATAGGGGATGATAACGACCAGGTTGTCGGCAAGAACACAAGCGAAGAAATGGCGGAACAAATACCTCATAGCGAGCTTTACATCACACGCGGTTTTGGGCATGGTGCCTTTGAGGAACGCGAGTTTAACCAGCAGACGCTCAGCTTCTTAAAGGCTTGAGATCATAAAGGCGCAGAGGCGCGTCACGTTTCGACAAGCAGGTGCGACACACCTGTATAGTCATGGACTCAGCTATCAAGTAGCCAGTGCAACACCTCGTGTAGCGTTTCTAGCGCGGCGCGGGCAGCCTCATTTTCTTGCAAAGCCAGCCTAACAGCCTGCCGCTGGTCGGTGAAGCATCGTTCTTTATCTACCTGCCCTTCATCGCCCAGCCATAGCCACCAATCAAGTGTTTCAAACCTGCGAGGTCTGCGAGACCTCGCAGGTTTGAATTAGGAGGAACCAATTTGTAGGAACTCCGTCATACGCATTTGTGACAAAAATCACTAACGCTGTGACAACAGGTCAACTACAGTAAGAATTGTCAGGTATTCTATTTATTTCCGGTTCATTTCGTCAGCCCGACGACTGACGTTGGGCAACGACAGGGGTTTGTATGAGTATCATCCTGACCGTTCTCACTATTTTTTGTGCCGTTAACGCGCTGCGAGCCAATTCGTTATTGAGCGCAGCCATCTGGCTGGCCGGGGTCAGCGCGTTAACGGCAATTTTTATCTACACTTTAGGCGCGCCGGAAACGGCCGTTATCGAACTCAGCGTAGGCGCGGGATTGGTAACGGTCATTTTTGTTTTTGCCATCAGCATCGCCGGTGAGGAAACAATCCGCGTCCCTCCCCTGATTCGGCGACCGGTAGCCTGGGCTATCGGCGGCGTTACCATTTTGCTGCTGGGCATCTTCCTCTGGCCCATTGTCGATCTAACACCCGCCGCCAGCCCGGCCGAAGCCACCTTTGGCATTGTCTTTTGGGAGCAGCGCGGCCTGGATGCCCTGGCCCAGATTGTGCTGATTTTTGTGGGGGCGCTGACGCTGCTCTCGCTGCTGGGTGAGCGGCAAACAACGGAACAGGCAACGGCCGTTTCCCGCACCGAAACGGTATCCCCACCAAAACCATCGGCCAACGGCCGTTACGACCGCGACAAAATTATTCCCCCACCAGAGGTCATACAACGATGAGCGCAGCCACCCTTCCCTTCGTCTGGATCACCATTTTAGGCCTTTTGCTGGCCGGACTATACGGCCTGATGGTCTTACGCAACCTGTTCAGGCTGATTGTGGCCCTGCAAATTCTGGTCAAAGGGGCCATCTTAGCCCTGGTCGCCGCCGGGCACGCCAGCGGCCAGATTCAGGTAGGCCAAAGCCTGGCCGTAACCGTCATCGTCGTCGATACGGTGGTAGCCGTCGTGGCCCTGGCCCTGGCCATCCAGGTCAAACGGCGCGTAGGCACGCTGGATGTGCGGGCGTTGTCGTCGCTGCGCGGATAAAGACATAGTGCGTAATGCGTAGTGCGTAGCAAACCAACCATTACGCACTACGCATTACGCACTACGAAATACATGGAGTCATCTATGGCATCCTGGTTCGTCATCCTCACAATTTTACTGCCCTGGATCGGGGCGGTGGTGGTCTGGCAGATGGGCCTACGGCCGTTTACCAGACGCGTTGTGCCGGGAACGGCCGTATTCTTCGCGCTGATGACGGTAGCAACGGCCGCTGCTTTGCTGACCCAGACCGGAACGGCCGTGTTGGTCAACCTGCCCCTCGGCGAACAGTTCGGCGAGCTGACCTTTGTCGCCGACGGGCTGGCCGTCACCCTGACCCTGATTGCCGCCGTCGTGGGCGCGCTGGCCGTCATCTTCTCCCTCGACTATATGCGCGGCGAGGCCGATTTGGGCCGCTACTACGCCCTCATCCTCGTTTTTATTGGCGCGATGGCCGGACTGGTCCTGACCAACAGCCTGCTCTTCCTCTTCTTCTTCTGGGAAATCACCGCCCTCTGCTCCTACGGCCTCATCTCCTTCTACCACGACGATCCCAAAGCGGTGGCTGGCGGTGTCAAGGCCCTGATTGTGACCCAGGTGGGCGGGATCGGTCTGCTGGTGGGCGCGCTGCTGGCCTACGGCTACTGGGGCAGTTTTGAGATCAGCCTCTTTGTGGCCGAGGCGGCGCGGCTGCCAACGGCCGTATTAAGCCTGATCGCTTTCGGTTTTCTGGCCGCTGCCGCCGCCAAATCAGCCCAATTCCCCTTCCACTCCTGGCTGCCCGACGCCATGGCAGCCCCCACGCCCATCAGCGCCCTCATCCACGCGGCCACGATGGTCAACGCCGGGGTCTACTTGCTGGCCCGCTTTTACCCCGCTTTTGCCGACGTGGTGGGCTGGACAACGGCCGTTATTCTCGTCGGTCTCATTTCGGCGCTGATGGCCGGCATGATGGCCCTGGCCAGCCGCGACCTCAAGCGGGTGTTGGCCTATTCTACCGTCAGCCAGTTGGGATTAATGGTCTACGCCGTGGGCATTGGGGCCGTTTTTGCCGCCCAGTTCCACCTGCTCAGCCACGCCCTGTTTAAGGCCCTCCTCTTTTTGGGCGCGGGCGCGATTATCCACGCCGTCCGCAGCCGCGATATGGGGCAGATGGGCGGCCTCGGCCGGACGATGCCCCTCACCCGCACCCTATTTGTGATTGGCGCGCTGGCTCTGGCCGGGATTCCCCTGTTCAACGGCTTCTGGAGCAAGGAGTTGATCTTGGAAGAGGGGCTGGCCTATGGGCCGCTCTGGGCCTATATCGGCATTTTGCTGGCCGCCGGTCTGACCGCCGCTTATACGCTGCGAATGGTCTGGCTCGTCTTTTACGGCCAGCCCCGCGCCGACCACAGCCACGTTCACGAGGCTGGCCTGGCCATGCGCGTGGCCCTGCTGACGCTGGCGGGCGGCGTGCTGCTATCCTGGCTGGTCGTCGGGCCGCTGAGTCATCTGACCGAGGCCACCCTGCCCGCCCACCCCATCCACGCCCTGACACTGGGCGAGATGGTGGTTGAAATTGTGACCGCCCCGGCCACGCTGCTGGCTTTGCTGGTGGTGGCACTTGGTGGCTGGCTCTGGTGGCGGCACAACCAGAAGCCGCTGGCCGACATCCCCCCACTCTACCGGGCGGCCACCACCGATTTTGGTTTTGACTGGCTAAACGGCCGTATCACCACCGCCATCCAAAGCAGCGCCGTCCTCTGGCAGCGCAGCCAAACCGGACAGCTAAACCTGAACGCGGCCGCAATTGTGGTGGCGTTGGCGGCCGTGTTGCTTATTTTGATGCTAATGACGTGATGCGTAAAACGTAAAACGTAATGCGTAAGGAGTCGCTTTTTACGTTTTACGTATTACGTTTTACGACCAGCAAATAACATGGACTACTTCATCTGGCTCCTCATCCTTCTCACCGCTGGCGGACCGCTGGTTTATTTGAGCGGATGCATACGGCCGTTGCAACTTTGGGGCGCGGCGCGAATGGCGTTGCTTTTGCTGGCCGTCGCCTGGGTCGTTTTTCTGCTGGCCTGGCGCGACTACATTTTGTTTGGCCCCATCCTCTTCAGCTACGGCAGTATCGAGATGCAGTGGGATGGTGTGGGGCTGCTGCTGAGCCTGATTATTTTGCTGCTGGGCAGCCTGGTCACACTCTATTCCCGCGCCTACATCGCCGGGCAGGAGGGCGAGGAGAAATATTTTGCCGCCCTGCTCATCCTGCTGGGCAGCATGATCGGGCTGGCCTGTTCGGGCGACCTGTTCAACCTCTGGGTCTGGTTCGAGACGATGGCCATTGCCTCATACCTGCTGGTCGCCTTCCAGCGTGAACAGAAGGCGACGCTGGAGGCCAGCGTCAAATACCTGATTCAGAGCGCAGCCGGGTCGGCCCTGGTGTTGATCGGCATTGCCCTGGTCCTGATGGAGACGGGTACGCTCAACCTGGCCGAGATTCAGGCGGCGGCCGGGCTGTCGCCGCTGCTGGTAGCGGCGGGGGCGCTGTTTATCATCGGCTATGGGGTCAAAGCGGCCCTGGTGCCGCTGCACACCTGGCTGCCCGACGCCCACGCCCAGGCCCCCAGCGGCATCAGCGCCATGCTGTCCGGCGTCGTCATTCAGGCGGGATTGATCGCTTTGTTGCGCTCATTGCTGCCGTTAACGGCCGTTACCCTCTCCTGGGGGCCGTTACTGCTGCTCTTTGGCGCGGTCAATATGCTTACCGGCAACCTGATGGCCCTGCGTCAAACCCAGGTCAAGCGGCTGCTGGCCTATTCCAGCCTGAGCCATACTGGGTATATTTTGTTGGGGATTGGCACGGCCGTTATGACCGGCGAATGGGCAGCGGCGCAAGGCAGCTTCTTCCACATCATCAGCCACGCCCTGCTCAAAGGGCTGGCCTTTTTGGCGGCGGGCGCGCTGCTCTACGCCCTGGCTACTTCCGCCGACGACCACAAGCCGCTGACGCTCAACGACATCGGCGGCGCAGCCCAGCGTTACCCATTGGCGGCCCTGGCCCTCAGCCTGGCCGTGCTAGGGCTGGGCGGACTGCCGCCGCTGGTCGGCTTCATGTCCAAATGGCAAATTCTGGCCGCCAGCGCCACCACGCAGAACTGGTTGATTATCGGCCTGATTTTGTTTGCGGCCGTTAACAGCGTCCTGTCGCTGGGTTATTACGCCCCGCTCGTCAACCGGATGTATCGCCACCAGCCGGCCGCCGGTGTATTGACGGGCAAAGCTCTGCCCAGCGGCATGACCGTTCCTATACTCATTTTAACCCTGGCCGTCCTCCTCCTCGGCTTCTGGCCCACGCTGGCACAGCCGGTTACAGAGGCGGCGGCGTTGTTTGTACGTTAGATACGTAGTGCGTAATGCGTAGTGCGTAGGGCCTGTTTTACGCACTACGCATTACGCACTACGACAGGTATTCTATGAGCGACATAATCCTTTCACCACCCATCGCCTTTCTGATTTACCTGCTCCTGGTCGCGCTGCTGTCGGGGATGGGGCGGGCGCTGGCCGGGCAGCACGAGACCAATCCGCTCAAGGAAAGCGGCTATACCGGCGGCGAAAAAATGGGCCGGCAACTGGCCGCGCCGGGGTATCGGCCGTTTTTCCTGACCGCCCTCTTTTTTGCCATTGTCCACCTGGGCGTGCTGGTCCTCAGCAGCGGCGGCCTGACCCCGATTGTGGGCATTTATCTGGCGGGGCTGATGTTGGCCTTGCTCGCGTTAATTTTAGGATGAATAAAGGAAGAAGGTAGAAGGAAGAAGGCAGAATTCTTCCCTCTTCCCTCTACCTTCTTCCTTCTCAGGAGTCATGATGGCTGTACAACTCGACCAACATTGGCACAATGCGCTAGAGAAAATTAAGGGCTGGGCGCGGATCAATTCGCCCTGGGCCATCCATTACAACAGCGGTTCTTGCAACGGCTGCGACATTGAGATTCTGGCCACCCTGACGCCGCGCTACGACCTGGAGCGGTTTGGCATTAAGCTGCAAGGCAGCCCGCGCCACGCCGACGTCCTGATCTGCACCGGCCCCGTCACCAAACAATCCCGCGAGCGGCTCAAAACGATCTACGAGCAGATGCCGGAGCCGAAATTTGTGGTGGCCGTCGGTTCTTGCGCCGTTTCTGGCGGCGTGTTCCAGGGCTGTTACAACATTGTGGGCCACATTGATGAGGTCATCCCGGTTGATGCCTACATCCCCGGCTGTCCGCCCCGGCCGGAAGCGATTATTGATGGGGTGATTAAGTTATTGGGGAGTTTGAAAGAGGCGTGAAACGTAGTGCGTAGTACGTAATAGGCGTCTCTACGCACTACGCAATACGCAATACGCTATGGGAGAACCGATGGACATTCGCACAAAAACCGAAGCTGCTTTGCAAACGGCCGTTTCCCTGCTCGAACCGTGGGCAGAAACGGCCGTCTACCCGGAAGAAAATCGGCTGGATGTGGTGGTGGAGCGGGATGCGTTGGTAACGGCCGTTGCCATTTTGGCCGACAAGCAGTGGGGCTACCTGGCCGCCATTACCGGCCTCGACCACCCCACCCCACCCGAAGGCGAGCCGCTGCTTGAGGCCCTCTACCACTTCTGCGAAGGCGCGGCCGTGCTGACGCTGCGCGTAGCCGTTCCCCGCCACGATGCCGTCGTGCCCACCATCTGCCCCCAGATCCCGGCCGCCACCATCTACGAGCGCGAGCTATGCGAAATGTTCGGCGTCACCGTCAGCGGCACACCCAACCCCGACCTGCTCTACCTGCCCGACGACTGGCAGCGGGATACGTATCCGCTGCGGAAGGATTACCAGACGTAAAACGTAAAACGTAATGCGTAACCAAAACCCTTACGCATTACGTTTTACTCTTTACGTTTTACGCCAAAGGATTTTGCTAACCATGACCATCCAAATCGACCCACCCGAAAAATTTATCGTCCCTATGGGGCCGCAGCATCCGGCGCTGAAGGAGCCGGGCCATTTTGAGTTTACGGTAGATGGCGAGATTGTGACCGGGGCCACCGTGCGGCTGGGCTACGTCCACCGGGGCATCGAGAAGGCGACCGAGCAGCGTAACTGGACGCAAAATCTTTACCTGCTGGAACGCATCTGCGGTATTTGCTCCCACGTTCACGCCACCGCCTATGCCCTGGGCGTCGAAAAGCTGGCCGGCGTGACCGCCCCACCCCGCGCCCAGGCCCTACGCACGCTCATTGGCGAACTGGAACGAATTCACAGCCACCTGCTCTGGCTGGGCGTGGCCGCCCACGAGGCCGGCTTCGACACCCTCTTCATGTTCACCTGGCGTGACCGGGAAACGATCATGGATGCGCTGGAAATGCTCAGTGGCAACCGGGTCAACTACTCCTTCAATATCCTGGGCGGGGTCAAATTTGACATTACCGACGAGCAGGCCGACAAAATCCGCGAAGGGCTGGATTACTTGGAAGGACGCACTCACCATTACCTCAAAGTCGTCACCACCGACACCATCTTCCGGCAGCGGACGCGGGGGGTGGGGGTAATGACGGCCGCGCAGGTCAACGAATGGGGCGTGGTCGGGCCGACGGCTCGTGCCTCTGGCCTGACCCGCGACGTGCGCGTTGATGCCCCCTACGCCGCCTATCACGACTTCCCCGTTAAGGCGGTTGTGGGCCAAACGGGTGATTTGGAGACCCGCTTTGTGGTGCGCATTGAGGAACTGTTTGAAAGCTACCGCATCATCCGCGAGCTGCTGGATAAAATGCCGCCGGGTGAATTGACGACCCGAATGCCGCGCAAAATCAAGCCGGGCGAAACAATCAGCCGGGTAGAAGCGCCGCGTGGCGAACTGCTCTACTTTATTCGCAGTACTGGCGGCGATATGCCGGATCGGGTGCGCGCCCGGCCGCCGACGATTTGCAACCTGGCCTCGGTGACAGCGCTGGCGGTAGGCCACCATCTGGCCGATATGCCCATGCTGCTGACCGGCGTAGACCCCTGCTTCTCCTGTAATGATCGGGCGGTATTGGTGAAGGGGGTAAACGGCCGTTCGCGTGAACTCTCCTGGTCGGCGCTAAGGCAGATGGGGATTGAACACTACCGATGACCGAAGACCGAGGACCGAGGACGGAAAGCCTTCTCCGTCTTCCGTCCTCAGGAATGATACCTATGACCACACCACTCTCCCTCGCCGCCATCCTTTTCTTCCCGGCCGGGCTGTTTTTGCTGCTGGCGGGGATGGCTTATGAATGGGCTGACCGCAAGCTGCTGGCCCGGCTGCAAAATCGGGTTGGCCCCCGCTGGTTCCAGCCGTTGGCCGACAACGTTAAACTGCTGGCCAAAGAAGAGATTGTACCTCAGGGGGTCAATCGCTGGTTGTTTGTAGGGCTGCCCATTGTGGCCCTGAGCGGGGCGCTGACGGCCGCTTTATACGTCCCCCTCTTTGGCCTGCCGCCCGTCTACAGCTTTCGCGGCGACCTGATCGCGGCCATTTATTTGCTCAGCCTGCTGACGCTTTGCCTGGGGCTGGCCGGGGCCAACAGCGCCAACCGCTTCTCCATGATCGGGGCCACACGCACCCTGACCCAGTTGTTCTCTTACGAGGCCCCCTTCCTGCTGGCGCTGCTCGGCCCGGCGATTGTGGCCGGTAGCTGGCAGATCAGCGAGATCGCCGCCTATGCCGACGGCCGTTGGCTTTTTATTTTGCAGCCGATTGGCTTCATCGTGGCCCTGATTGGTCTGATGGGTAAGCTGGAACTGCCCCCCTTTGACGCGCCCGAAGCGGAAACGGAGATCGTGGCCGGGGCGCTGACCGAATACAGCGGGCGCGGCCTGGCCCTGTTCCATCTGGGCAAAGGGGTCGAGTTGGTGGTGGGCTTGAGCCTGATTACGGCTTTCTATCTGGGCGGCACGAGCGGCACAAGCGGCCTGCTGGCCATGCTCATCTTTACGGCCAAGACGCTGGCTCTGCTGCTGCTGCTCGCCGGGCTGCAATCGGTGATGACCCGCCTGCGGATTGACCAGACAGTCGGCCTCTGGTGGCGCTACGGGGCGCTGCTGGTATTGGCCCAACTGTTGGTCATGATTATTTTACAGAATTATGTTTAAGCAGTGCAAGGCACAGGGCGGCGACAAGTTGGTAGAACAAGTTGGTTCTGCCCTGTGCCTTGCACTACCTGGTAGCTGGAGAAGATTATGAAAATTGGCGCAATGATTGGGGATGTCGTCCGTTCGCTCTTCCGAAAACCGGCAACGAGCCTTTACCCGTTTCAGCGGGAAGCCGCGCCGGAGCGGGTGCGGGGGATGCTGCATTGGAATGCGGAGAAGTGTACCGGCTGCTGCCTGTGCGCCAAGGATTGCCCGGCCGATGCGCTGGAGTTGATCATTCTGGACCGGAAGCAGAAGCAGTTTGTGCTGCGTTATCATGCTGACCGCTGTATCTATTGCGCCCAATGCGTGCAAAACTGCCGCTTTGACTGCCTGGAAATGTCGTCAGATGAGTGGGAGCTGGCCGCGCTGAATAAGGAAGCATTTACGGTGACTTATGGAGAGGAAGCGGACATCGCCACCTTCCTGGCAAAAAAAGCTGACGGGGATAATAACCAGCCTGACGCCGCCTGAACGGCCGTTGCGCCTGGCTATCCTCGGTATCGGTCACGAACTGCGCGGGGATGATGCGGCGGGGTTGGCGGTGGTGCGGCAATTGGCGGAAAAACGTAGTGCGTATTGCGTAGTGCGTAATGGGCAGCCGGACACTACACACTACGCATTACGCACTAATTGTCTAATCCTGGACGGCGGCCCCGCCCCCGAAAACCAGACGGGTGCGCTGCGCCAGTTTGAACCTGATCTGGTGGTGATGGTCGATGCGGCGCAGATGGACGCGCCGCCGGGGACAGTCACCTGGCTGGACCTGGAACAGATTGACGGGGTGAGCGCGGTAACTCATCTGCTGCCGCTCAATATGTTGGCCCGCTACCTGGTGCATGAACTGGATTGCGCGGTGGGCATGATTGGCATCCAGCCGGCCCAGACGGATGTGCTGGCGGAATTGTCGGATGTGGTGGAAACGGCCGTTGGTGACATCGTTACGAATCTGGTGCTGGCCTCTGAAAAATTAACCACGGATTTAACGGATCAGGCGGATTGACACGGATAAAAATGGCTCTTTGGGAATTCGGGGGCTAACAAGCCGTGATGCGTGAAACGTGATTCGTGACCAGAGAGAAATCACGCTTCACGCTTCACGTTTCACGTCAAACCCGCGAAATCCATAAGACCCATAAAAATCTGTCCAATCCGTCTCATCTGTGGTTAAATCGACCCCATGAAGAATAAATTCAAGCAACGCTATTATGACAGTTGGCGGCAGATGGGCCGGGAGCTGCTCTGGCCGCTGCGTAATCGCCACAAGCTGCGGCGAGCTATGCGCGGCGACCTGGTCTCTGTCGCTTTTCGGGAGCGGCTGATGCTGGTGGTAACGGCCATTAATGACTGCCGCTACTGTGCCCACTACCATACCAGGGTAGCCCGCCGCGCCGACCTGCCTGAAACAGAAATCCGCCAGATGCTGGCCGGGGACATACAGTTGGCCCCGACGGAGGAACTGCCCGCCCTCCTCTATGCTCAGGAATGGGCGCAGCAAAACGGCCGTTTTGACCCCACCGCCCAACAAGACCTGATAGCAACCTACGGTCAGGAAACGGCCGAAGCCATTGAGACCATCCTGCGCCTGATCCGGATTGGCAACCTGAGTGGCAATACGTTTGACTACTGGCTCTATCGACTTTCGTTTGGGCAACTGGGAACGGCCGTGAAACGTCATGCGTGAGTCTTAGCGAAAAACCATCACGCCAATCACGCCAATGCTATGCAGGTGGTGAATCCCCCACGCGACCAATCTGGCCAGGCCACCCATTACCGCATATTTCCGCCTGCCTCAGCCAGGCCACGGACTTTGGCAATCTTCAAACAATCTCTGCCAGTACGTCGTGGCGCACCACGCTTTGCCCAGGCACGACGTGTAATGCCTCCAAAAGTCCGGACAGCGGGGCGCGAATTTCGTTCTCCATCTTCATCGCTTCCAGCACTAGCAGCGGTTGGCCGATTTCGACCTGGTCGCCCGGTTTCGCCAACACTCGCGTGATAAGGCCGGGAATAGGGGCTTTGATACGGCCGTCGCCGCTGCGTGGTCGCGGAGCCAATGCTTCCAGGTCACGGATTTCCAACTGGCGGATGCCGCTGTAGGCTTTCAGCCAGCGCATGTCGGGATCGAACACAACCTCATACGGCCGTCCATCCACCACAATCCATTCCATTTCCTCTATCGGCTCATCGGCATTGGGCACAACCACCGCCACCTGCTCATTGTTCACGGCAGCCCTCATCTCCGCCCCGTTTTGGACCAGCAAATCCAGCGCTACGTCAAAGGTATGTCCGTCGATTGTAACCAGTAGTTTACTCATGATATTGTCCGTAGTGCGTAGTGCATAGTGCGTAACGAGGCTACGTACTACGCACTACGCACTACCTATTACTGCGGCAACCGCCGGCTGTCCCGGTGCCAACCAGATTGGAACCGCTCCGGCATGGTCGGGTTAAGCAGTTGGTTGCGGCGCAGATAGTATACGGCCGCAGCCACGGCCAGATCGCGTAAATGGTTGGCAGATACGGCCGTTTCAAAAGAGTGCGCCAGAAAACTGGTGTCGTAACAACCTTCAATGAAGCTGTCCGCCTGCAAGATGCGCTGCACCAGCGGCAAATTGGTGGGCACGCCAATTAAGGCAAAATCCTCCAGGGCGCGGCGTAATCGCTCAACACTGTGTGCCCGGTCCTCAGCCACCACAATCAGCTTGGCAATGAGCGGGTCGTACTGGGCCGGGATGCGGCAGCCGGTGTAGACGTAGGTATCAACGCGCACGCCCGGACCGCCCGGCAGCCGCACGCGGCTCAACCGGCCGGGGCTGGGCATATAATCTTGCCACGGGTCTTCGGCACTGATGCGGCACAGGATGGAGCAGCCACGCAGCCGGATGTCGGCCTGCTGCCAGCGCAGGGGCTGGCCGGCCGCAATTAGAATTTGCTCGCGTACCAGGTCAACGCCGGTGATTTCTTCGGTAATGGGATGTTCGACCTGGATGCGGGCCTTAAACTCGCTGAAATAGAAACGGCCGTCGCCATCCACCAAGAACTCCACCGTACCCGCGTTTTCATAATTAAAAAGACGGGCCAGCTCAACGGCCGTTTGCCACATTGCTTCCCGCTGGGATTGGCTCAGGCAAGGCGCGGGCGACTCCTCAATCAACTTTTGATTGCTGTGCAGCAGCGAGCCTTCTCGCTCGCCCAGGTGAATGACACTCCCCTGTCTGTCGGCTAAAATTTGCACCCCAACCTGGTGAGCAGGCAGGATCGCCTCCTCCAAATAGACGCGCTCCGTGCCAAAGACAGCCCGCGACTCAACCAAAGCACGGCGCAGCGCATCCGGCAGTTGGGCCAGGTTACGCACCAGCCGCTCCCCCCGCCCCCGGCCGCCCAACGCCGATTTGACCACCAGCGGATACGATAGTTCGGCCGCAGCCGCCTGGACCACTGCCAGGTTATTGGCGTCATAGGTAGCCGGGCTATTCTGCACGGTGTCAAATCCCGCCTCGCGGGCCATGTCGAGCGTCCGCAGTTTATCCAACAGCCGTTCCGTAACGCTGGCCGCTGGGCCGATGAAGGTGATATTCGCCTGGGCACACGCCTCGATAAAGTCCGGTCGCTCTGCCAGAAAGCCGTAGCCAGGGTGAATAGCGTCAGCCCCTTTTTCACGGGCAATTTTCAAAATCAACTCACCGTCCATAAAGGCAGCGCGAGAGTCCACGGGTACGCATTCGTCGGCCAGCCGCACGTGGAGCGAGTCAAAGTCAGATTTATCGTAGAGGGCTACCGCCGCAATACCCATCTCCCGACAGGTACGTATGACGCGCACGGCGATTTCCCCGCGGTTGGCAATTAGAATTTTCTTGAACATAGCGTTGGTCCTCCATCACGGCGAGTGGCGGGTAGCGAGTGGCGCGTAAAAAAAGCTACCCGCCACCTGCCACTTGCCACCTGCTCTACATGGGCGAAATGCCATGCTTCTTAGGCACGTGGCTCTCCCGTTTGGAGAGAGTCAGGTCCAGGGCACGCACCAGCGCCAGGCGGGTATCGCGGGGCTGGATGACGTCGTCAATCAGGCCCCGCGCCGCGGCCACGTAGGGATTGTTAAAGCGGGTTTCGTAATCTTGTACCAGTTCTTGCCGGCGGGCGTCCGGGTCTGCGGCGGCCTGCACGTCGCGGCGGAAAAGGATGTTGACCGCCCCTTCGGCCCCCATGACGGCAATTTCGGCATTGGGCCAGGCATAGAGCAGGTCGCCGCGCAGCCCCTTGCTGCTCATGACGCAATAGGCCCCGCCGTAGCTCTTACGCAAAATGACCATCAGCTTGGGCACAGTGGCTTCGCTGTAGGCATAAATCATGCGGGCACCGTTGCGGATAATGCCGCTGTATTCCTGGTCGCGACCGGGCAGAAAGCCGGGTACATCTTGCAGGGTGATGATGGGAATGTTGTAGGCGTCGCAGGTACGGATAAAGTGGGTGGCTTTGATGGAAGCTTTGATGTCAATCACCCCGGCCAGAACCATCGGCTGGTTGGCCACGATGCCCACCACAAAGCCGTTGAGCCGGGCAAAGCCGACCACCATGTTTTCAGCCCATAACTGGTGGACTTCAAAAAAACGGCCGTCATCCACCACACTGTTGATTACCTGACGCACGTCATACGGTTTGTGGGGATCGGTGGGCACAATATGTTCCAGTTCGGGACAGCGGCGCAGCGGATCATCAACCGGGCGCACGTAGGGTGGGTCCTCCTGGTTGTTGGCTGGCAAATAGGAGAGCAGGGCACGAACGCGCTGGAGACATTCCCGGTCATCGGCAGCCAAAAAGTGGCAGACGCCGCTCTCCTGACTGTGCATCAGACCACCGCCCAGGTCCTCAAAGCTGACGTTTTCCTGCATGACGGCCCGCACCACTTCCGGGCCGGTAATAAACATGTAGCTGTTTTCGGTCATAAAGACGAAATCGGTCAGGGCGGGCGAATAAACAGCCCCGCCCGCACACGGTCCCATGATCGCCGAAATCTGGGGGATGACGCCGGAGGCTTCGCAGTTGGCGTCGAAAATACGGGCGTAGCCGCCCAGACTGTCTACCCCTTCCTGGATACGCGCCCCGCCAGAGTCGTTGAGGGCGATGAAGGGGCAGCCGTATTGCAGGGCCATCCGCATCGCTTTGACGATCTTGTTAGCGTGCATTTCGCCAAGCGAGCCGCCCATAACGGCCGCATCCTGAGACGCAACCATGGCGTAACGGCCGTTTATCTGACCAAAACCGGTAATCACCCCATCCCCATAGCGTGATTCTTTGCCGCCCAGGTAGGTTTCATAACGAGGCAGCACCAGGGAGTCAATTTCGTTGAACGTGTCGGGATCAAACAGCAGTTCGACCCGCTCTCGCGCCGTCAACCGGCCTTTAGAATGCTGCCGGGCCACGTCCTTTTCGCCGCCGTAGGCGATTTCGCGCCTGTTTTCTAAGCCTTCCTTGTAATAACTCATCTCTTTCTTCATAAAAAACCTCTGCTGGTTGGGACAACCTGTTTCAGGGCAGGCACAAGGCCTGCCCCTACTGGGCTACTGTCAGGGCAAAACCGTCGGCCAGGCGCCACCAGCCCTGTAGGTAGGGCGTCTGCGGCAGCCGTTGGGCGTCCAGGTGAATGGTAAAGGGCCGCCAGTCGTCGGCAGCAGCCTCATTGGCAGCTTGATCAGGGACCTCAAGCAAACAGGTCACGGCGCGGGTGTCTACGCGCAACCCCAGTTGTAGGGCCTTGAGAACGGCTTCTTTGGCAGACCAAACGGCCGTTACCAGGGAGTGGTACGTGAAACGTGAGGCGTGAAGCGTGATGCGTTCCTGTTCGGCGTCGGTAAAGTAGGCGGCGGCGAAGCCAGGCAGGCGGGGTTCGATGCGCTCCATGTCCGCGCCAATGGCCGCCTGGCCTGAGCGCACCGCACAAAAGGCGTGCCCTTGCGAATGGCTGATAGCCAGCGACCAGTGACCATTATCGCCGGCCGACCGGCAGGCGACGGTCGGCGCGCCGCTGGCAACGTTATCCACCACGAATTGATCAAGCGGAATAAGCAGACCGCCTTGCTGCCGCACCGTCTCTTGCAGCAGCCGCTTGGCCGTCCAGCGGCCCAGCAGCCAGTCGCGGCGACGTTTGTCTGTTTTCAGGCTGTCAAACTTTTCCCTTTCCGAACGACTGAGCCAACCATGTGGAGGATTGGCCTGAGCCAGCGCCGGATGGGCCTGTTGGGATTGAATGAGGTAAGAAACGGCCGTTTTCATGTTTATCTCTACTTTCCGGTTCGTAGTAACGGCTTTAGCCGGTTGCCTGTACAAACGACCCGCTAAAGCGGTCACTACAAACCCTTATAATGTCACGCTGACTGGCAACTGCACCGTGCGATAATCCACCAACTCTACGTAAACGTTGCCCGCCTCGTCCACCACCTGGGCGTTAAACGACTCGCCGCCGTTAACCGCTTCGACCGTGGCGTACAAACGGCCGTTGGCCACCGCCGCCGACTCCTGAGCATAGGCCGTGACGGCACCGATAGTATGAGGCAGCGCCAGGACGCCTTTCATTTTGGCCTCCCAGATTCCGGCCGTCTGGAAACAGAGTTCAATCAGGCGCGGGGCTACCAGTTCCGGCGCGTCGGCCGGGTCCATGTTGGCTGGCAGTCCGTCGGCCATGAGACCAACCGCACCTTGACCATTGACCTGCACCCCGGCCAGCACTTTGTAAGCCGGACCGTGGAAGTAAACCCGATAGACCGCTTCCTGGTCAATGGGCAGTTCTGCCGGTGGGTCAAAAGTGACGGCGGGCGGCGTCGGTTTCTCACGGCTCAGGCGCACCGTGGCCGTAAAGTGGCGCTTTTCCTGGACCTCACCCGTCTTCAATTCGCGCCGGGAGCGCAGGCTGGTGTGGGCCAGCAGGTCGTCGCCATCGGGAACGGCCGTTGCCTTCAGGTAAAGCGTCTGCGGCTCCATCCGGTAGAATTTGAACGCGGCGTGGAAGGTCTCATCCTCAACGGCCGTAACGTGGTAATCGGGAGCCAGGACCGCCGCCAGTTGAGCAAATATCTCTGTGCCCATAACGCCCGGCAGCAGCGGCGTACCGTCCATAGCGTGATCGTAGAGGAACGGCTGCCGTTGGGGATCCAGCGTTGTTTTTACCGCCAGCCCACCGTACAGTTGGTAGGCCAACACCTCACCCAGCAGCGGCCCATTGGCATTCAGGGCTGCGAGGTCCAAACCGCCCGTCTCGTGCCACTCCTCAGCCATCATACCGAGCTTGCCGGCCACCACAATCTCGCCGGAAAAGCCACCGGCCGTTAGCTCACGTCGTACAATGGGAACGCCCACTTCCGGCGGCAGCATCTCGATACCGGCCATTTCCATGATCTTGGGGATTGAGCCGCGTGTGGCCATGCCGATACCGCCCCAGGCGGTCCAATCGAGGACGATGCCGCGTGTCTGCGGCCGCCAGCGGCGCAGGCTGCTGGTCAGCTTGCAAAGCAGGTCATTGGCCGCGCTGTAGTCGGTCTGGCCGGTGTTGCCGAAGCGACCGGCCACCGAGCTAAAGGAGACAACGGCAGCGATGGGCATTTCCCCGGCAGCGTGCAGCAGGCTAAAGAGGCCGTCGGCTTTCACGTCAAATACCAGGTCGAATTCGGCCGTATCCTTTTTGTCCAGCGGGCGGCTGATTTCCAGACCACCAGCATGGAGCAGAACGTCTATACGGCCGTATCTCTCCCGAATCTCGTCTACGACCGCCACCAGCGCCGGACCGTCGAGTAAATTGACGCTGCGGTAAACGGCCGTGCCGCCCGCCGCCTCAACCGCTTCCACCGCTCGCAGGGCGGCCTCGGCCCGCTCTACGGCCATCAATTTCTTGTCAATGGCTACCGGCGTTACCTTTTCTCCGACCGCCTTAGCTTCCTGGATGAACTGCTGCTTCAACGCTTCCTTATCGCGGCGGAAGAGGGCCACGTGGGGGTCAGCGGCCGGAGGGGCTTCTACCAGGTCCAGCAGGTAGAAGATGCCGCCGCTGGCCTGGGCTAAATCGGCCACGATGGCGCTGGTTATGCCGCCAGCCGCGCCCGTAACGAGGAAAACGGTGTCGCTATTGAGCGTCAGGCCGGGCTGACCGTCGGCGGCTGGCTGCTCGGCCAGCGTGACGGTAAAGCGCTGCTCGTCGCGGTAGCCCACTTCGACCACGCCCGGATCGTGCAGCGTTTCGGCAATGAGGGCTGCAGCGAGAACGGCCGTTCTGCGACCGGGGGCGAAATCAACCGCCTTGACCAGGGCCTCACTCCGCTCTCGCTTGAATGCTTTGGCAAAGCCGGTGACGGCCCCGCCCAACGGTGCCGTAGCGCCCTCCGCGCCGTAGCCGTGCAGTCCACCCAGTCGGGTCACGGCTACCAGGAAGTTATCTGGTCCGCTGATCTGTTCGTAGAGTGTCCGCATTACCAGCGCCAGATTCTTGACGCGCACCTGGTTCAGCACGCGCCAGTCGGCCAGCGTCAGGTCGGTCAGGTCCGGCTCTACGTCGAGCGCGGGCAGCCAATAGATGCCCTGAATGGGACCGTCCGCCAGCCAGCTTTTTAGTTGATCTGTCAGGGAATCGGCCGTGGCGTTCGCGTCAAGTTCCAGAACCGTCACGCCCATCTTTTCCAGCCGGTTGACCAATGCCCGGCCCACGCCCCCCTCGTCCGGGGCTACCACGACCCGGCTCGTCTCGTCCAGCGTCACGCCGGTGGGCAGACAGACGTCAAGCGCCGGCCGCAGCGCGGGCACCGGCACGCGGCGCGGCCAGTTTTCAGTAGTCAGTAGCCAGTTTTCAGTAGCCAGAGGTTCACTTCCAACTTCCAACTTCTCGCTTTCCACTGCCAACTGTCCACTATCAACTGTCACCTGTTCACTGCTCAAATCGGGCCGCATCTCGCGCACAAAGCCGATAACGTGTTCCAGCGTGGGATAGTCGCGCAGTTGCAAATTATCCTGGCTCGGAATGTCGAACGCCTGGCGAATGGCCAGGAACGTTTCGGCCTGCTTCACGGTGTCTACACCCAGGTCGGCCTCCAGGTCCAGGTCAAATTCCAGCATATCGGTCGGGTAGCCAGTCTGCTCAGCAACAATGGCCAATACGGTTTCCGTAATCGGGTCACCAGCAACGGCCGTCTGCTCACTTTCAACTGTCAGCTGTCCACTGTCAACTGTCAACTGCTCACTGCCCAAATCGGGTCGCATCTCGCGCACAAAGCCGATCACGTGTTCCAGCGTGGGATAGTCACGCAGTTGCAGATTATCCTGGCTCGGAATGTCGAACGCCTGGCGGATGGCCAGGAAGGTTTCGGCCTGCTTCACGGTGTCTACACCCAGGTCGGCCTCCAGGTCCAGGTCAAATTCCAGCATATCGGTCGGGTAGCCAGTCTGCTCAGCAACAATGGCCAATAC
>SLGK01000064.1 GCA_007123775.1 Anaerolineae bacterium
AAGAGCTGCTCGGCCTGGCTGTGGGGCTGGCCGGTCAGGTAGGCGGCGGTAACGGTGTCGGAGACACAACCCACGAGCCGCAGGGGAGCGTGGGCCAGGACCGGCCAGCAGGCGAAGGCGGGGGGCCGGACGGAAGCCAACAGCAGGGTGTGTAACCAACGAACGGCCGTTTCCCCCTGAGCCAGCTTGAGCGTGTGGAGCAAATCTAGCAGCGGGGTCAGCGGGGAAGGGGTTTCTTCGCCGCCATCCAGGAGCAGCAGACGTACCTGTTGGGGCGTGTGGGTCCAGGCCAAAGCCATGCCCTGGCTCAGCAGCAGGTCGGTGGTGCCCGCGCCAGGGGAGCCGGTGGCGATGACGTGGCTGCTGTGGGGGTGGGTCAGTCGCCAGGTGAGGTTGGTTTGCCGCTCGGTGCAGCCCAAGACCGTTTCGTGTAGTATGTGTTCTGGATAATCTATCATCATGGTCAGCAGGGGAGCGGGAATGACCGGCTGTTGGATGGCCAGCGTTAAGCAGCCAACACTGAGCGCGTCGAAGTGACCGTCTTGCTGCCGCCATTGGGCCACGGGCACGCCTAACGCTTGTTGCAGGTCATGGCACAGGGCGTCGGTGTCGAGCTGGCCCAGGATGGGGAAGGGGGGCTTGTCGAAGGTGAAGCAGGTCCAGGGGTGGTGGATGTGGCCGCCGATGATACGGCCTGGCAGGTCCCAGCGGCGCAGCGTTGCTTCGATTTGGCTAGATTGCAGTTTAAGACGGTGCTGCCAGCGAAGTCGGGTTAAATCGGTCATGGGGTTTCTCCTTTTGTGAATAGCTGATAGTTGATAGTTGGTGGTTGGCAGGTAACTATCAACTGTCAACTGTTCACTGATACCTAGCGGTCCGTTAGCGCGGCCAGCGGCATCGGGATGCTGTAGATGGGCTGGGGGCTGAGGGGTGCTTCGGGAAGGACGATGGCGGCCAGGTCGTGTTCGACCAGCTTCAAGAGGCACCAGGCGACGTACTGCTCGTTCTCTTCGAGATGGGGGCCGCTATCGGCCTGTTCTTCGGCCAGATCGAGGCAGGCTTCGACGATGGCTGGCAGGGGCAGCGGCAGTTCAGGACGCAGGGCGCTGCCGACCATGTGGCCGTACTGCCGCCAGAACCGCCAGGCTTGCGGCGTCAGGGTGCGCGCACGGCCGTTTTGGTCATGGGTATTACGAATAAACAAACACTGGGTCATCGGTCACACTCCTTGTTGACTAGAACCGGTTGCTAAAATGGGGTCTGACCGGACCGGTTGCCCAGCCCGGCCAGCCCGCAAAACCGAATAGCCCCCTGGAAACAAAAAACGGCCGTTTCCCAACCCTGTTAAGGTGGAAAACGGCCGTTTACTCAAATTACGAATTAGGAAGTACGAATTATGAAGGGGTTGTCCCCATTTCATAATTCATCTTTCATCCTTCATAATTGAAAACGGCCGTCCCTGAAAAGGAACGGCCGTATTGCTGCCAGGTAATGAAATGACAAATGGTGAATAGGGGTTGAAGCCTATGCCAATTACCAGTACACTATTTGCAGCCCTCGGCCTGTGTCCAGCAGGTCTTGGGTTAGGCGTGCGGGAAGTGCTTCCAACACTTCTCGCACGTTGCGTTTAGAACTATTCAGTTTATAGCATTATACTACGCTAACGTAGTATGTCAATCCTCCGAAACTTCAATATCACTGCGATATGCCCCAGTTTTGCTACGACTTTGTATATAAGATTCCACATCGCCAGGTGTCGTAACCCAAAATTTACCGATTTTCTTAGCCTCTAGCCTGCCTTTAAGCGCAAGTTGTCGCAAGTAATCAGAATTAAATCCATACAACTCGGCAGCTTCGGGGAGGGAAATCAGGCGGGTTTTATCGTCAGTGTTGCTCACAAGTCACCACGCATTACTATTGGTTATCGTATGTTTCTTGGTAAATGACAGCATATAAATAGTCCATACCCAGCCAGGCAAGCATGAACTCATCTAAATCTACGGCAATAACAGTCTCATCTATGTCCGGGTCCAACAACCAGACGGTATTGCCCTCCAATCCCACAACCACGACCGCATGTTGGAATGACTCACCCTGCCAGTAGGACAGTTCGCCGGCCTGCACGAACGCAATGACAGGCCAGGACAGCGCCAGCCATTTTTGCAGCGTAGCCTCTGTCCCTTCGCCATAGACAACGCGCAGTTGATCTGAGGCCAAACCCAATACAGAGCGAGTCGGCGTACCTAACGATGCTCGCACCCCCAACTGTGTTGCCAAATCTGCCTGTGACCGGATGATCTGTTGGTGGGCAAGCACCATCTGCACACAGGCCGGCAGACAGTAACCGGCTGCTTGTTGCTTATGGAAGGGTATTGATAAAGGCTGTGCCATGAGCAATAAGCTCTTCTGCTTGTTGGTCTGTGACCAGGCTCTCGCCAGTATGGGCATCTACGTCCACATAGCCAATTGGACCACGTGGCGCATGACCACGGCCGGTGATAAAAACACCAAACCGCCAGGCCAAACGGCCGTTTATCTCCTGAATGCGCCCCTCACTGGCCATCAGCATGTTGCCTACATACTCAACCAGCCAGCGGGTAGCCTTGCGCCGGGCTGTTTCTTCGGCCAATAATGGCTCCGAACCGGCAACAATGACATAGACGTAGCTGCCTTCGGGCAAATCGGCCACTGACGGCAGCTGGATATGCCCTTCCTTGACCACACCTTGATAGGATGTCATTGTCATAAGCTATTCTCCCTGATACCGTTTTGGTGCAACGGCCGTTTCCATCACAAACTACCATTCGTACTTCATAATTCGTGATTCGTCCTTCGCCTATTATACGAGAGAATGGGGTAGGGTGAAAGGGGTGGGGGTCTCTGGCTGCACGAGTGAGACAACGGCCGTTTCCACCCACCAAATTGAACCAGTCCAACGGCTACCCCTCTCGCTGCCAATGGTCCGCACGCAAGTCGGCCACGTAAGCCGGTTTTTGGGTGATTTGCCATTCGCTCATAGCTGCTCCCTTGATCTGGTTAAGGCCATGATTTCTTCCGTTACATAACCCTACCACAAACCCAACTCGCTGGCAGCTTGCGCTATTGCTCTGTCTGCGTCAGCCAATGCTTCGGTCACGCTCTGGTAGGATTCTTCGCTTTCCCATATCAAGCCGCCGATGTCGAGTACGCGGACGAATGAGCGGCTGTAATCATCCTGGCCGATTTCGATCCAGCCGTCCTGAACCCAGCGGGTGATGTTGGGGTATTGTTCGTCAAATGTGGTCATTGTTATATCTCCCGGTCTCTGGCCATCTTTGGCCAACAGCCTAACAACGGTGCCAGGCACGGGCTGAACGGTCCTGGTCAACTACGATCCTGCCGGCCCGTGCCTTGCACCACGCTAAAATGCAGGCACAATTATAATTGACTATACAATCGTGGACTGATTTGGAAGGGCGCGATGATAAGTATGTGCAATGGGCCGGTGAATATCGCCAGAGGCAGCGTTTGCAGCAAAAGCTAAGCCAGTTGCGTGGTATAGAATTCCGTGATTCAAGCCTACTTCGCCTACATTAAACCGGTTCTGGACCTGTATGCCACTGCCAATCAGGCACTAACTATGACCGCTTGCGTTTGCGGCGCTTACCGCTTCGCCTACTGAACTTCAATCTGGCCGTGGGGAGTTTGAGCCGGGGCAACGGCCGTTCCCATTCCTCATACAGCCGTTCTAGCCGCTCTTGCAGCGACGGCCGATCGTCCAGATTCACTCTGTCCCAGCCCTGGTGCAGGATGGCTGCGGCCCGTTCGTAATCTTTGGGGCTATCCTTGAACAGGTAATATTCGTCCGACCAACCGATATAGGCCCATGCCTTGTCCGGCATATCTGCTACCAGCGCCTCATAGACCGCTTCAGCCTCGGCGATGCGGTCCAACTGCCACAGCGCTTCTCCCTGGGCGCGGCGAAATTCCAGAACGCGGTTCTCATCGTCATCGGGGAAGCGGGCCAGAAAGTCATGGACGTAGGCCAGCCGCTTCTCGAAGTAGGTCGGGTCTTTCAGGCCAGCATTGTACAGCTCAAACATGAGGTCCATTGCCCATTGGGACACGAAATGGCTCAGGTGGGGATAGGCGTCGTCTACGGCTTCGCTGCTGCTGGCGTCGGCCGGGGCCAACTGCCGGACCAGTTCCCAGGCAGCCAGCCATTGGTCACAGGCGGCCACATATTGGTTCTGGTTGACCAGCTCGTAGCCGGTTTGCATCAGCTCCTCAAGCTGCTCAAGGGAGCTAAGCTGGATGGGCGGCAGCGTGCCCGCTTTGACCTGCTGCCAGCGTTCGGCTTCGGCCTGAGCAAAACGGTCGATGGCCTGCAACACGGCCGTTCCCTGTCGCGCTCCTACCTGATGCAAAACGGCCGTTTGCAAAGCCTCAAGCAACAACTCATTTACAGTCGGGTTGTCCCCGCCATCTTCAATTTGCATAATCAGGGCGCTGAGTACGCCGTTGAGCTTGCGCTGCCGCAGCGGGGGCAGCCCCAACGCCTGAATCGCGGCCTGGACCGGCGCAATCTGGGCCACTCGCGCCTTGTCATAGCGGTCGGGTTGGTTAGATGGTTGCCATTTATTCATTCTAGTTCCTGTCCTGTAATAATGCGTTCACGAGTAGTTAACATGGTCCTTTTCCTCTAGCTTGTCCCGCAATTGCTGGCGGATCTCAGCGGCCAGCGCTTGCCCGCGCTGCTGGGCCTCCGGGGAATGGCTGGGAGGTTTTACTGAACCTCGCTCGATTTAAGTGTAACCGGCATCTTCATGCTCCTTCAGACAGTCTGTCTTATCTATGTTAGATAAGATTTCACCACAAAGGGAACGGCGTAAACCAAGTTTTCCCGGCGGGAGCAGCATGAGCGGTGCGAGGCACGGGCCGAACGATCTTGGTCAACCACGATCTGGCTGGCCCGTGCCTGGCACCACGCGAACGCCAGAAACCGAGTTTTTTGGAAAAACTCGGTTTCTCAGCCTTGCTCAATCAGGGCGATTTCGGCCGAGGTGAGGTCGTAGAGGCGGTAGACGATCTGGTTGAGGGTCTGCTCCCACTCGGCAGCGTGCGGCCCTTGCCCTCAAGCGGCTAACGCAACTCGCCTATTTCGTGCCATTCATTGGTTTCCGGGTTTTGATACTTCCAAAAGGTCCAGCCGTTGCAGGTTTGCCAGCCCGTAATTTGTTTGCAGACCATAGAGGGTGTTTTGTAAATTTTCCCCCCAAAGCGCACATTGCCTGTTACGCCTAACAGCTTGGCCGTATATGTTTGGCCTCCGTATTCTGCCATAATTTCTAGGGGGTATTTTACTGCCGCCTGTACAGCAACCGGTTCGATGGCCGGAGAGGTCGCCCCTTTTGTTCTGTTATGGTAGGTGCAAAGAACCTGGGCGTTGGCTATGGTCGTTGTACCACCTCGCGAGTGGGGAATAACATGATCTGCCTCATACTCTGACCAGGGCACAGCCGCTTCTTTTGTGGATTTGCCCTCGGCCAAACAATGCTGGCATAAGCCGTCATCACGCCGATAGATAGCAATTCGCTCGACTTCACTGAATCCTCGCCGCTCATCCTTTGTCAGCATTTGATGACCCTGCTCTGCCGCAAACTCAAAAAACGCCTGGCGCATAATACGATCACGCATTTCTGTTTCTGCCGTTGATTGTTGGCGACTGTTTGAAAAAAGAAGAATATCTGTATCACTTTGACGTTGACTGCGCCAGCGCTCATGAAAGGCAATGACAAAATCATGAAACAACTCTTTTTCTTTCTGCTCAAAAACATAGTAGGTGCGTAAGTGGCGCAGAAGCAGGTATACCGAAATGATGAAATACTCAATTCGCAGTTCAGGCAGGGGGCTGCCGTCCTGCACGGCCGGATTGCCTTTGAACACATCATAAAAAACGGTCAGGTTTTGCAGCACTTGCTTGGCATATCCCTCTTTTTCTAAGGCATAACTACCAATGCCGTTTTTCTCTTGCGTAGTCTCAATGAACTCCATGACATCGGCGTTACGTATATCTACAATTTCACTCCCGCTCTCAATCAGCAAAAACCGCACAAGCAGCGCCAGATGCTGCATTCGATTGTTGTTGCGAGCTAATAGAGCAAAGAATTTATGTTTGTCCGGATTGCTGTCAATTGGCCGATAATTATCGTAGTCAAAACGCTGATCATCGGCATATTTAACGGCAAAATTGCGAACCAGGCTGGAAAGTTTGGAGTGGGCCTCTTCCATGTAGTTCAATGACTCGCCTTGTTGCAGCCGCCAAAATATTTCTGTGGCTACTTTTTGATGATCGGGGTCTAACGGGTTGTCAATGCCGGTTACAATGTCGGCCTGGTAGGAAATGCGATCTACAAAGCGACGCATGTTAGACGGCAAGTCATCATATTTTTTGCCCGGCAAATCGGGATGCAGATCTTTTAATGTTTGTGGCAAGGGCAGTTTTCCGGCATAGAAGTTCTGGACGGTCAAAATGCGCTGCTGGCCATCGATCACTTCGCTAACGCTTTGGGCCTCACCGAGGCGCACTTCGCGCAAGACAATTCGCGGCACATAATAACGGCGGAACAGGCTGTCTAACAATGCCTGTTTCTTTTTGCGGCTCCAAACATTTTTGCGTTGGTAGGGTGGGCGCACAACAAATTCTTCGCTGTACTTATGAAAGTCTTCAATATTGATGGTGCGGGGCGTAATGGTGTACTGGGTTTTGGGGTTAAATTGTGCCACGATGCGACTCCTTTGCATTCTCCATAATCAGGTAACAACATGTTGCTCTATCAACGCGATTTCGGCTGCGGTGAGGTTGAGGTGGTAGACGATTTGGTTGAGGGCCTGCTCCCAGGCAGCAGCTTACAAGCTCTGGTGTTTGTTCTATAGTGGTGCAAGTTGCCACGCGGATACCAGAAACAGAGTTTATAAGAATACTTTTGCTTACCTTCTTAGCAAAGCCCTAATTTCCTGCCCTAAGTTTTTAACGGCAACAATCGAGTCTTTTAACTCTCGCCTATGTGTATTGTTCAAATGAGAATGACTTAACGGGTTCAATACAAATGTTCGGTACGTTTCAATATCACGTTTGGTTATCGGTGATAACAAATTCTCCTGGTTAATAGCGTCCCAAAACTGTTGACTAGAGTGAGGCTTGCCAGGTTGATAGGTAACTTTCAGCCGTTTTTTCTTAGCAAGTTGCTTTATCTGAGTTTCAAATGCCATTCGAACATAAACTGCACAAGCGGAATAGTCTTTATCCTCCAAGTGCTTTTCTGCCCTGCTTAGATAATCTTCGTACTGAATCCAGCTCTCAAAGTAAATCGGTATTTCATGTCCCGCTTCCGATTTGCTATGAAGTTCAATGTATTTCCACTTGCTATCTTCAGTTCTCAAACGAACCATTTCATACCAATGACGATCATAAGTTGTGATAAAAATCTGATAATCTTCAAAAAGAGCCTCAAGAATATCCAGAACCGGTAAACGGTTTGACATATCTAATCCAATTAACACATCATCAAGTATCAGAATCTTTAGAGCGGTAGGAGGGATTAGCCGTAATGCAGACAAATATATAGCAAGAGCAACAGCAGACAACTTCGCTTCATTTAGAAATAAGTGGTGTCTGTCTAATTCTCGGCCACTGAAGTTGACCTTTATGAATACAGATTCTTGATTGAGCCGCCGGTCTTGTACGCTCTGTTTGTAGTTATATTCAATCCCTTCAAAAACAAAAGAAGCTATTTGCATGTCATATTCAAAATACTCAAGCAACTGGTTAACTCCATCTAGTAGCTCATTTAACTTTGCCAGCATTCCTTGATTAAAGTTTTGAAGCCTTTCTTCAATGAGTTGTAATTGTTTGGCAGTATGCCTGGAAGGAATTGACGCATTGAGCGTTTGCCAATCTTCAAAAAAGAGGTTGCCGGTAATATCATTTACAGTATTGGCTAGCAGACTGTCGATTAGCAAGCTAAAAAGGTTGACAGATTCTCTATTGCGGTGCAGAAAATACGTTTCAAGAATACTTCTGTAATCAAGAAACCCTTTTGCTTTTGAAGCGTCCCGAATCAACTGTGTATTCGTTTGTTTGACAGTAGGAGACCATTCAAAGAACTGTTCGCGAGAATTTCTATTTTCCCGCAGCGCAACCTTTATTCTTCCACCGTCTGTTGGAGCGAAAATATTGCGATGTCTGTTGAAACTATTGTTGTCTTCTGTTCCAGAATCTAAAAACAAGCGTAAAGCCCGTACAAGGGATGATTTCCCACTTCCGTTTTCACCAAAAACAAGTAAGTTCTTACCATTGGCGTTCAAATCGATCGCAACTTCATCATAGAAACCCTTAAAGCGATCTACCACAATTTTTGTTACTCTCATTTTTGCTGACCTTCAATGATGCGAACTGTTTCTATACCATCCAAATAGAAAATAGCTTGTCTTAGTGGATGGTTACGCTCAAATAGTCGTTCAAAAACCTGTCGGAGTTCAGAGATTTTGTCGCCTCTAAGCTGCTTGACAGAAGGCAAGTCTTCAACTGTGAGGTGCTGGGTTACCTGACGATCATGTTGGTGAAGCTCATCAGTAAAATACAGTTCGTAGATCAAGGCATCAATGATTTGTTCAAAGTAGTTCACCATAACTGCATCGCGGGCATTAGCCGCTTTTTTAATATTAACATGATCCCGGACATAGATTATATAATCAACCAAAGTGTCAAAAGCCTTCGCTTGTTGTGTAGATAATCGACTTGGCACAGGGAAACTCTCTAGATACGCAGGCTTATAACGGAAGTAGTTGTTAGCGAGGACAGTACCAGTGTTTTGCAAGTAAAACCATAATAGTTTTGAGTTCATTAAAGCCAACCAAAAATTGTAGCTCTCGATAATGTGCGGGTACTTAATATATCCATAGACTGTTGTAGTCATGTAAAATCTACCTTCAACATCGTAAGCAAAGTTCCCACCGAGTGATATATCTGGTGACACGAGTTTTTCTTTTTGGAAAAGCGTTGAATTCTTAGGGTAAATATAACGATACCAATCAACATCTTTCGCTAACCGACCGCGCTCACGTCCCTTAATTGCCTCTTCACACATCAGCAAATAATCCCACCCATGCGGAAAACGCTCTTGGATATAGTCGGGGGACATAACGCTGGCTATTTCTTTACCGTCTTGTAAATATAAGCGATATGGAAATAAGACGAAGCTATTACTTCTTAAAGTCACATAGCGATGAACTTGATCGCCTTTCAGCAATGGTTTCATCAGGCCGGATTCTATATGTACTCGTTTGTCAAGCTCTTTGGAATACCCTTCAATGAATTTACCATCATGATGGCAATCATAAAGAAAGTAAACAGAATCTTTGCTAGTAGCAATTCCCTGGAAAATTTTCTCAAAGACCTGTGATAAACGGCGCGGTTGTTTCGACATACGTTCCAGCACATTACCAACAGCCCGATTAGTCAGTACCCACACATCTGCTGACAGCCTGCTGGCCGGGATAGGATTAAAATTATCTGGCTTTAAGTTATACAGGGCATTTTTTAGCTCCTGCCCGGTCAAAAAGTCACGATCAAACTGAAAATACTGTAAATGTTTGTATGCTTGCTTTGTAAGCCACAGTAACGAAGTGTAGGTGGACGCATGGAAGATCTGATGTGCGCCGAATGATATTAACCGGAATCCATGTTGGCCTTTTGCAATCACAGAACGTAATCCTTTGCCAAAGCCAGCGTTGGTCCACTTGTCAGGCATTATAAAATTGAGAAACCCTTGAGCTGCTAAAATCTTTAACCCTCTTTCGACAAACAGGGCATATAAGTCAAAAGAGCCAGTCGCAGATTTATAAAGAGCCTTGTATTGATTAGCGAGTTTTGGATTGCTTTTTCTGATACCTTGAATTCTAAGATAAGGCGGGTTGCCGATGACCACATCAAACCCCCCTTTGGCGGCAAAAACTTCGTGAAAGTAGACCTCAAAATCAAAGGTCTTTTGCTCGCCCGTTAGCAGCTCAATCAACTGGTCAATCTGCGCTTTGAGCGTCCGCTTTTCGTGCCGGTGGGTGGCGTCAAAAAATTGCTGCTTCAGCCGGTCCAGCCGGTTAAACAGGTCCAGGTTAAACAGATTCTTTTCTACCCCCAGCAGCGCGTTCCCCTGCACAATTTTATAATCCAGGTTGGGCAAAGGCTGGATGTCGTCATAGTAGCTTTCATCGACCACCAGCGACAGCCAGAGGCGCAGCTTGGCAATCTCTACCGCCCCGGCGTCAATATCCACCCCATAAATGCTTTGCTGGATGGCGTGGCGCTTTAGTTCGTAGGCAGACCTGACACTAGACCTGACAGGTTTTGAAAACCTGTCAGGTCTCTGGTCGCCCAAATGGGTAGACAACGCCAGCCGCGCCTGCACAATCTCGTGCAGCATCCCCACCGGAAAAGCGCCGGAGCCAATGGCCGGGTCACAGAGGCGAATATCGGCCAGGGCCGCATCCAGCGGTTGGGCATAAGCCCGCACGGCGGCCGGCAGCACATATTCTCCCTTTTGCAGCCCCGCCTCTTTGGCCGCGTCCTGCTGCAAAGCGAGCGCGCCCTGCCGCACCAAAACGGTAATCTCGGCACGGGTCGGCGGGGAGATCGGGCCAATCGCGCCGATTGGCGGGGAGATTGGACCAATCTGGCTGTCCAGGTAATTGATCAAACTCTCCTGGCACATATAGTGGACAATCTCACGCGGCGTATAAAAAGCCCCTTTCGATTTCCGGTCCTCTACTTCCAGCAAATTCTCAAAGACCTGGCCCAACATCTCCGGGTCAACGGCCACCTCCTTCTCCAGTGGCTCCTCTTCCCAGACGGTGAAGTTGTAGCGGTCAAACACATCGAGAATACCGCTGCCCTGGTCGTCGTGGGCATCTTGCCGGTTGGAAAAGAGCCGGTTGGGCAGGCGCAAATGGGTATTTTGCCAGTCGTAGCTCCCCATCGGCTCAAACAAGCCGCCGTTGAGGAAGGGTATCTGGCAGACAAAATCGCCAATCTGATACCGGTCGCCGGTCCGTTTAATGGCCAGGGCGCGGTAGAAGAGGGGTTCGAGCAAATCGTCGAAGAAGTTATCGTAGGCCACCCCATCCTGCCGCTCAAAAAGGCGGCGCAAAAAGTCACGCGGGCCGCTGCCCCAGAGGTCGCCGGGGGCCACGCCCAGCCAGCCTTTCTTTTGCACAAAGTAGAGGAAGACGATCTGGCCCAGCAGCTTTTTGGCAAAATCGGGCAGATGGACGGCGGCCCGCTCGAAGTCGCGGCGCAGGGTAGGGTCTTGGGCTATCTGTTCGTTCAGGGCTTCTACCAGGCGCAGGAACAGCTCTTTGTAGGCTTCAAAGAAGCGTTGGCCGACGACTTCGATGCGGAAGGCGTCGGTTAACTGGTCGAGGGTGGGTAAACGGCCGTCTTCGACCAGAAGGGGCAGCAGTTGGCGAGCGGCCGTATGGGTCGGCTCGTTGGGTCCCACCAGGAAAGAGTAGCGGCGGGCCGGAGTCAGCTTCTCTTCGGCCCCCTCGTCGCCAAAAAGATATTCCAGCTTGACCAGCGAAAAGCGCCAGTCGGCCACGTCGGGATGGTAAAAGGCGGCCAATACGCCATCCACGCTCTGGTCGTGGGCCAACTGGGTGATGTAGTGGGCGATGAAGTTACGCTGCATGGTGCGGGCGCGTTCCAGGCTGACCGGTTTAGCCAGGCGCACAATCAGCACATCTACCCGCTCTCCGTTGGGGTCAATATAGACAAAGGGGCGGCGGTAGGTAGAAATATGGCCGCGATAGGCCTGGGGAATGATGTTGCCGGCGCGCAGGCCAACCGCTTTGCTGCGGTCTACTTTGTTGAGCAGGTTGGCCGCCAGTTGGGTAAAGGCGGCCTCGTCGAACGGGGCGTTGAAGGTCTGGTTGATGAGGGTGGTGGCGGTGGATTGGTTCATGGTTTTTAGTAGTCAGTAGTCAGTAGGCACTTATGCGCCAACATCGACAAGAGATTTTCGATAATAATTAATTTGTGAATTTGTGAATTTGTGAATTGTTAATGGCATTGCCCGCAGTGATCATTAACCATTCAGCAATTCAACAGTTCAACAATTAATTGTTTCTTTTTCGTAACTACCAAGCCAGATTGGACCAATTTGGTCTAGTGGATGCAGCAATTGGTTGAGTAAAATTGGTCCAATCTCCAGAGAGCGTTAGTAATTACTCTTTTTCCAGCATTGTCTGGCAAAAGACGTAGGTCCTATTATAGCAGGTTTGGTTCTGATTATGCGGTACAATTGTTTTTTAGCTGCGCTGAATGAATTCAGCGGCTACGGTCAGGAAACCAGTTGAAACAGGTTGTAGTCGGCCGGCCTAAACGTGTTTCAACACGTTTCCTATTGTTAGACGCCGATTTCAATCGGTGGCTTTTCCAGTTGCCCAACTTCTATATCTTGACTATGATTGACCTATGAGCAAGACATTTTGGGTCTTTTGGATTTCGCGGGGTTTATCGTGAAACGTGATGCGTGAAGCGTGATGTCTCTCTGGTCACGTATCACGTTTCACGCTTCACGGCTTGTCAACCCCCTGAATTCCCAAGGAGCCTGATTATCTTAAAATCTATAGCTGATGACAACATCTTTGTACGAGATTTGCTGGCTACCATTGATGGGTCCCATGTCATTGAAGATTACCCGAATTATCATAAAGGTCCAGCAGTCCTTGTTTTGCAAAAAGATCGTTACAACAAGCCGGTACATGTTGTCTGGGGCATCCCCAAAGGGAAAAGCTCTCCAGCAGTTTTAGTCACGGCTTATCGCCCTGATCCTAATCGTTGGTCCAATGACTTTATGAGGAGAAAAGAATGAATACAAAACAGACGAAAAAACTGATCCAGGAAGGGGATTTTGTGGCTGAGGTTGATGTTGAACTGCTCATTACTGAAGATGAATGGTCCCCTTATTTGTCTGTGGCCGATGCTTATAAATTAGATGATGTTCGAGAGGCATTGCGTCAAGGTGATCTTAGCCGGGCTGGTCGTTGGGCACGGGTGTTCAAGTTGATGCCTGTTGCTGTTTAATTGGACTTTTTACCAGACTACAAAAGTCTGCCAGACTTTTGTAGTCTTTTTGGGTGTGCGTAGGTCTTATTATAGCAGGTTTGGTTGTGATTATAATGCGAATTGTTTCTTTGACTGGTGATCGTTACAATATTATAGTGATGATAAGCGCAAAAAAGTATTGCACCATACCTAAAACATAAACGTCACTTAGGGGTCACTTTTGTCAAATCGTAAAATAAACCATCTCCACTTATTAGGACAAGAAGTTGCGCCAGAAACAGTGCAACAAGTGATCCGAAAAGCTGCTAAAATACAGTGGGGAACACACCTGCTTCGCTGGCGATATTTCGATGTTGTTCATGAAGGGACAACCTATCACCGGGACATATTACTTCCCAGTGGAATATGGCACTTGCTCAAGCGAATATATGTGGACCAGGATTGGCCAATCGGAACGACACAGGAAGATTTAGACAAGGCAGCCAGAGAAGTTGTTGAAGATACAAGTACGCAGATTTATGTTTATGGCTATTATCGCACTGATCCACCTCGATTACAGTGGGGCTTTTTCCACGAAGCAAGTGGAATCGCCGTAGTCTACGACATGGAAGCTGATCTTATTGCTACAGTTTTCAAACCAGTGGAAGGCTCTCTTTTCTTTGAAAGACAGATTGAAGCGGTTCAAATTGACCGCAAGGAATGGCGCATATGAACGAACAACTAGAAGGGCTGGTAAGAAAATATTATGGTCATGTTGCCGATTTGGAAGGTTCAGGCGTTGAGTCGTTCGACTTGCTGTTTGTGCGCGATCAGATACAGGCCATTCTCAATAGAAGCACCCCAGACCAAGAGGTTTCGGACAAGCTCTATGAGCAGGTTTACCAGTTGGATTTGTTGTTGTGGGCCGAGAAGGTAACATTTTTGAAAGTGGTTGGCGTACCGGAACTACGCCATGCCCGCCAGCAGCAGCAAAGCCCTCGCTCCCATTGGTGGTGGTACCTGGATAGTCTGGCAACTGAGCCATCAGTTATTCAAGAACGTCAGCGGAGCGTATCGGATTCACTCGTTCCAGTATAGCCCGATAGAATAATCTCACGCGGCGCGTTGGGAATAACGGCCGTTTCCGGCTCCGCATACAACACCCCGTCATCCAACTCATCCCGCAAAATGGTGACAAATTTACGGCCGTTTAGCCGCTTGCCCGCCTTCTTAACCTTGTCCATGATGCGCTGGCTGGTTTTGTGGGGGAAACGGCCGTCTTCAAAGGCTCGCCTGGCCTGGCGCAAAAAGGCTTCGTCATCGTCGGTCAGTTGGGCCGTATCCTTCAACGCCGCCCGGATATTGACCAGCACCTTCTTGGCATGAGTATGACCGCCCCCAATCTGGCGCGGCGACTGCTCCTCGGCCAGCGATTGGCTAAACGCCTCCTTGTTGGCCGCCAGCAAATCATAATAGGCGGGCGGGATGGGCGTGGCGGATGCGTCAGGTTCACAGATAAGGTGGTCAACGGCCGTAAAAAAATCCACCTCAGCCGCCCCGCTTTCTGTGGCCCGGAAGAACTTCTTCAAGCGGCCGCGCCGGAAAAAGGTAATGAGCTGCGCGGCGGCCAGATCGGGATTGGTGCGGCCGGCTCGTGCCTTCTTGGGCAGCCGTTTAATCCGCGCAAACAGGTCCGGATCATCATCCCGTACCGCCCGGATCACCTGCAAATAGCCCAGGTCTGACTCTTCCTCCGCCTCAGCCCCGGTCAATGTCTCGCGGCTGGTCAACTGCCGGTACAACACCTGGCCGCGCAAATCATGCTGGCTGACCTCCTCCGCCTCCGATAGATAGCGGGCATCTTCGCCCAGCATATCGTGAAACGCCTGAATCTTGGCCACGATATTGCCCTCCAGCCCCAGATGCTCATCCGACTGGCTGGTGGGGAAGAAGTTGAAGACGTAGACGGTATCATGGGCCGTGCCTACCCGGTTAACGCGGCCCACCCGCTGCAAAACCCGCGTCGGGTTCCAGGGCAGGTCGTAGTTGATCACCAGATTGGCCCGGTGCAGGTTGATCCCTTCGGCCAATACGTCGGTGGTGATCAGCAGGCGCACATCGTCACGCGGCCGCTGGTGACGCGGGTCGAAGTTAGCTTCGATAAGCTGGCGGGCCGGTTCTTTGCCAATCGTCTCCCCTTGGTAGCTGCCCCCTTTGCTGGTGAAGTAAAGCACCTGGTTGGGGAAGACGTGGTTGAGTTTTTGGTAGAGGTAAACGGCCGTTTCCGCTGATTCGGTAAAGATAATCGCCTTCTGGTCTTTTAAGATGGGATTATGTCCCAATTGGCGCACAAACTCCTCCCGCTTGGGGTCCCGTTTTACCTGCCGCCACAACGCCTGCACCTCTTGCAGCAGCGACCGGTCACTGAGCAAATCCTGGCGCAGCGCTGGCTCAAAAGCCGAGGCGGGGAAGACCTCAAGTGCTTCTTCGGCCAGCAGCCGCTCAATTTCAGACTCATCGTCCCGCTCCAGCAGATCATAGACATCGACCGTCTGGCTAATGTAGACCTGCCCCTCATCCAGCATCTCAATGAACTGGTCATAGGAAGCAATAAAGCGTTCCAGCGTTTGCCAAAAGGCAAAGAAGCTGCTTTCCAGCCGCTTCACCAGCAGCATCTTCATGAAGCCCCCCACGTTGCGCTGCGACTGTGCCTCAAACGCGCTCAACTGCTGGCGCAAATAGAGGCGGGGCATGTAGCGAGCATAACGAAAGGCTTGCAGCCGTTCAATCGTCTCGTTAAAAGCGTACTCCGTATCCGGATCAAAGCGGTAGACGATGCGCTGCGGGTCGGCAATCTCCGGGAAAAAGAGGCCCTGTTTGGCGATGTCGGCGGCAAAATAGCTGGCGATCTCCTGCCGGGTGCGGCGCACCATCACATAATTTAGCACCTTGAGCCGGACCTCACGGGCCACCGCCTTGACCGCCTGCACATAGGCCGGATCGCTTTTATCATCATATTGGCGCAGTTCCCGCTTTAGCTCATTGAAAAAGAGGGTCAGGTTGGGCAGTCCGGGAATGCTGCTTTTTTGCGGAGCCTGAAACAGCTTGAGCTGGGCTTCAATGTCGTCGATCCGGTTATTGAGCGGCGTGGCCGAAACCAGGATCACCTTTTTGCCCCAGCAAATCTGGTGCAGCAGCTCATACTGCTGCGTCTTTTCGTTGCGGAAGCGGTGGGCCTCATCGACAAAGACATAGCGGTACCGTTCGTGGCCGCGCTCAATGATATGGTGCAGCTTGCCCAGCGATTCCACCGTGGCCGGTACGCGAAAATCACGGAACGTTTCTTCCCAATACGCTTGCAGCACCGGGGGGCAGATAATCAGAATGTGGCCTTTGTCTAACTGCTGGGCCAGCAGCGCGGAGATGTAGGTTTTGCCTAGCCCCACCACATCGGCCAGGAAAACGCCGTTGTAGTCGGCCAAAATCCGTTTGGCCGACACGACCGCCTGCCGCTGGTAGGCCAGGTCCATGAAGCCGGGGGGCAGGTAGGGGTCTATCTCTTCGTCGCTGTTGATTTCTTCTTTGAAGTATTCGTAGAGGAATTTGAGGTAGAGTTCGTAGGGGGTGATCTGGTCGTTGAGCCAGGTGCGCCGGTTGATGGTGTCGATGTACTGGTCGGAGAGGTCTACCGCTTCGGCCCAGAGTGCTTCAAATTTTTCCAGGGCGTATTCTACGTCAGGCCGGTCTTTTAGCTCCACGTTGAATTCATACTGCCCTTGCAGGCCGCTGTAGCTGAAATTACTGGAGCCGGTGATGACACGGCCGTAATCCATAAACCCGGCCGGATGACGCTGAATATAGACTTTGGCGTGAAGCTGCCGGCTGGGATGGGCCTTGATTTCTAGCTTGCCGCTTTGCAGCCAGGCGATAAAGGTACGGATGCCCTGCTCAGTCTGGTAGCTGTCGGCGGCCCGCACCAGTTCTTCGGCCACCTGGTCGGCAAACGCCTCCTTGACCTCGGCATGGGAAAGATAGGCCAATTCCGGCTGAACGGCCTGGCCCTGGGTCTGAAAGGTATCGATCAGGTCAAACGCCTGCCGGTCCACGCTCAGCCCCACCAGGATGCGAATCTTTTCCACGCTTGCCAGGCTTTTGTGTAGTAGGTGAAAGCCGCTGGTGCGGAAGTAGCCCACCAGGATGTCCAGATATTGGACATGGGCAAACGTGCTTTGGAAGCGGTTTAGCAGGGTCTCGTCGGGTTCGTTGGTGAAGAATTTACGGTCTGTGCTCATTCTGTTTGTCATCTTTGGTTTTTGGCAATCAGGGCATTATAGCATGGGATGGGGGTTTTCTGAAAATGGCTGGATTTGAATGGGCAGGGGACTCTGGCTCCACAGGCAAGTTTCCCCAATCGTATATCCGGCCCAATCAAGCCAAAGCGTATATATCAATGTTTAAACCAAAGAACACCCGCCTGCTTGTCTCTTGCTGTCTGCTTATAGCCATACAATTCAGCCTGTGAGCAGTTAGAACCATCAGGCGGATTTCCCGCCTACCCCCAACCAGAAAAGACACAGACCGGTTGCGCCACACCTACGTCGTTTTGCACGCCGCCCCCATCGGTTGTTTGTGACTCAAAAGATAATGCGCTTGTTGTCATTTTTTACTTCTGAATTGTGGCCAGAAACGAAACTCACTACTTTTTGCACGCTTGAATTAGGCGCATGATCCCGGCAAATTTCTGACAAAATTGCATAAATCAGAACGAGTGTGCTGCAAAAACCGGGTCAAATCGTGGCCACCCTGCCCAAAATCCGCGTTTTGAGCGGACATAATGCGCCTGTTCGTCAACAATGGCGCAACTTTGTGGCCACACACCCCATGTGCACCCCCTTTTTGGGGCCAAAAATAGCGTAAAACAGGCCCAAAACGATGGTCACTTTTGGCCTTTTTTTGACCTCGAATCGTGGGCCTATCTTGTTGTCTATAAAACCCATCCCCAAAACCCGTGTGCAGCTAACCCCCTGGACACGATCTTCGATCCCTTACACCCATCGCACCCCATTCTGCTCTCTGCGAACCCGCAGCCGCGCCCGTCGGTTCCCCGACAATGCCATTGCCACCAACACCAACCATCGCTACCAACGACTGTTGCCAACGACCGTTGCAAAAATGGGGGCAACGGCCACCACACCCCCAACGACCGCTTCCCCGTACCATCACATGAGCTTCATCCCAATGGCGCAGCCGAACGGGGCGGGCGGGTGGTCAGGTATTCGGCCGTGACGACTTCGACGAACTGCTAGAGCGCCTCCACGAAATCCGGGCCAGCGAACGCCGCTTCCACCAAAAAATCGCCGACATCTACACCGACATTGCCCGCGCAGGCAAAGATGGGCTTGCTGTGCGTACTTACTGCGAAACGCCAGGCAACATTAGACTGAGTGAAGCTGGCCGCCAGCCTATCCGCAACCCCCATACACCGCAAGCCGCAAAGGCGCTGGCCAAAGTGGAGGGCCATTCGGGAATCTGATCGCCCGACCGGGTAGTGGGTCGGGCAGAATGGGCAAATCCGCCATATTTGCCTGCCACACACCTACATTCCGCGTATAATCGGCGTATGCACAGCAAAAATGTCTGGTCAGATACGTGGGACCAAGAGCAGGCCAGTAGCCGCAGCCTGACAACGATGCGTCAGATCGTCACGGACGTAACCCCTATCATTGAGGATACCTTCCAACTGGAGCAGTACGCCTCCCGGCATCACCTG
>SLGK01000110.1 GCA_007123775.1 Anaerolineae bacterium
AAGTTGACAAACAATATCGGGTTATTCACCGTGAAATGCACTCCTTGTTTCACCTGCTTGGTCTGGTTGTTTAACATAGCCTATCGACAATTTTTTGTCGATGTTGGCGCGTAAGCGCCTACTAACCCTCTCCTAGGCTGAACCTGTCGAAGCCGGTTCTGCCTGCGACAGGCTCAGGCAGCGACCTTAGTAGTTATCAACATTATACCCCATCGTGGTCAAATGATGGAGTTGGCTTATGCTGTTTGGAATACGTGTTATACTATGGACGTTAAAGCTCATATTCGAGTGCAGACTTCTTGGATGGAACTTGGGCTATTGGGGCCGCAGTAGACAGCTTCAGCCTGAGTCTTTCAGAGGGTGCATCACCTGACAACATAAAGAGGGAGTAATATCAATGGACAAAAAATTGCTGGATAAGGCAAAGAAAGCAAAACAAAAGGCTTCAACCTGGTATCTCGTTTGCGAGCTGGCACCTACCTGGGTGGGCGAGGATGAGGGATCACTGAAACGGCCGTTTATCATTCTGGTTTCGGATTTGGACAAAGACCTGATTCGTTACATTAGCATCGCCGAAAAACCACCCACGGCTGACGAGTTGATCAATGGGGTTTTGCAGGCGATAGTCAGTCCCGGTAAAGGCATCGGGTTGGGTTTTGGCTTGGGTCTGGGGGGCAAATTCCGCCCTACGACCATTCAGACGAATGATGGGGCCGTGCTAGAGAAAATTCGGCCTTTGAGCGAGCTTGGCATTCAGTCTGAACAGGTTGTCAAACCCGCCCTGATTGTCGATATGTTACGCAGCCTGGAACAACACCTTAGCGGACGTGAATACCGGCCTGGCTTGATGTCGATCCCCAAAGTAACCCAGCCCATGCTGCACGAGCTGTATACCGTTGCGGCCGAGTTTTTCGACCTCGAACCTTTTGATATCATTAGCGATTCAGAACCGATTGCCATCCAATTTCCACCGGGTACGCCACCCAAGTACGCGGTCGTCATGGGCTATGGTGGTGAGGAGTATGGGCTGGCCATTTATAATTCGGCCGATGAGCTAGCCCTGGTTTACTCTGGCGTCGGACCGGAAGGGGTTAAAGATGAATCAATTTTTTGGTTGGCTGCCCTTTATGACTATCCTCATTACCTGCCTTTTGAGGATTTAGACGCGATTGCTGCCCATGAGTGGCCTATAGTAGCCGAAGACGCCTACCCCTTTTTCACCCGTTTGCGGCCGGCCAGTGGTGATTTTGAACTACTAACCGAGGCCGAAATCCGGCTGTTGGCTGCCGCATTACGCACCATTCCCCAGTTCGTGGAAGACAACGTGGATGAAGAAGATTATCCCATCATGGGAATTGAGGATGTGGTGTATGAGCTGCCGCCGATGTATGGCGACCAGGCCATAGCGCTCAACTGGGCCGTTATTGAAGGGATGGAAAACCGGTATGATCCGGCGCTGCTCGATCTGGATGAGATGGATGATGAAACCGCGTCAGAAATGGCGGCTATGGGTATGGCTGCTATCGACGACTTTATTGAAGGCTGGGATTTTGATGAGGAGGATGAAGAAGCTTACGGAGAAGCGATGGGCCTGGGCGCATTCTTGCTTACCTACCTGCAGATGGCTGAAATAAAAAACCAGGGGCAGGATGAGGACTACTTTGAATTCGTAGCCGATATTTGTTGGGAAATAGGCGGTATGGTGCTGGATTACGCTGAGCGCCCACTGGATATACAGATTTTCACCGGCCCGCCGCTCTTTGTCGAAGAGTATGCCGAGGAAGTGGCTGAGGATGACGAAGATGTAGCCAATTATCGCCACATTTGGGAACAGTTAGGTCAGATGGTTCAGTTTATAAACGAAATGGCGTCTGATGATGATTCGGACTAAGGGGTAACGATGCTAACAAGAAACTGGTTCTCCTCTCATTTGCGGTACGTTCGATGCTTGAGCGTCTGCTT
This sequence comes from Anaerolineae bacterium, assembly GCA_007123775.1. Taxonomy (GTDB): domain Bacteria; phylum Chloroflexota; class Anaerolineae; order Promineifilales; family Promineifilaceae; genus SLGK01. The sequence goes on from SLGK01000110.1 coordinate 1,963, forward strand.
ATCATTATTGTTCATATTGGCGGCTTGTAGCCAGGCGTCATCGCCTGCTCAAGTTATGCCAACGGCCGTTCCCACGCTCAGTGAAGAGATTATGGCAGCCGCAATTGCTTCGCCCACGGACCCCGCGGCAACCGCCATACCCCCTACCTGGACGCCTGCGCCGGCGTCCGATACAGCCACGCCCGTGCCTACCGAACCCTCCCCGCCTACTGATACGCCGGTGCCGACTGCCACCATACCCTTACCGACCGCTACGCCCACCACACAGCCAACAGAAACGGCCGTTCCTACCAATACGGCCGTGCCCCAATCCCAATCACCTGCCCAGCCGCTACCGACACCGGTATCAACCGCAGACGTTGGCAGCTTGCCGTTGGGTGACAATTTGCTGCCCAACCCCTCTTTTGAAGAAGGTTGGTACCATCCCCACGGCATCGCCGAGCTGCAAATCCCCAACAATTGGGGCTTTGAATGGGATGAAGGCCCAACTGGCTTTGGCACTGAGGTGTGGGACCGCTATGTACGTCCTGAAGTGCGCGTTCTACCTTCGTCGCAGATACCTCCCCACGAGCGCAGCCTGTTCATCTACGATGGTGATTACACAGTCAAGGCGTTCAAGGGGTATGGCGCGATTAGCTTTCGTCTCTTCACCGATGTCACTTTGGCAGCGGGCACTTATGTTTTTGAGATTAAAGTGTTTCCTGACCTGGTAATGGACTACGTTGACAACCAAAAGGTGTGGGCTGATGATCCGCTCTCTGGCGAAATTCGTCTGTTTGCGGGCAACAACAGCACCGGCTGGATGCTGGCAACTTTTGGCCAGAAGAATACGCGCACCTATGTTTTCACGTTAGAGGAGCCCCAAACGATACGGGTGGGGGCTGGCATCCGCGGTCGTTTTGCCATTGTCAATAACGGTTGGTTTATGGATGATTGGTCTTTGCGACGAGTTGAACAATAGATGCGTATAGCATTTATGTAGTGCTTAAAGCAATTAGAGGATGATGTCCATCCCATAACGTTGAAAAGGAGTGCTTTGCCATGAGTAACGAACAACAACCAGATGTTGATGAACTTAAGAATCGGCTGCGTTCCGAAATCCCGGTTGAGGAAGAAGTTGCGGGATTGAAGGATGAGGAAAAAACGACCGATATTGCTGCCGAACTCCAATCATTGGGTCGCCAGGTGGCTGAAACCATTCAGCGAGGCTGGAACAGTGAGGAGCGTCAGCGCGTGGAAAAAGAGGTGCGCGTGGGGGTCAAGTCCTTTGTGGATGAAGTGGACAAGGTGATCCGTGAAGCGCGTGAAAGTCAGGCTGCCGCCCGCCTCAAGGAAGAGGCCAGTGAAGCCAAAAGCCGTGTGGAGCAAAGCGATCTGGGTCGTAAGGCACGGGGTGGCTTTGTACAAGGGTTGCGCTGGCTGAGCGAGGAGTTGGGCAAGTTGGCCAATCAGTTCAGCCCGGCTGATGCTGACGATGACGACAACCCCGATGAGGATATTGAGATCAAAATCGGTTAAAAATCGTAAAACGTAAAACGTAAAACGTAATGAGTGATGCATTACGTTTTACGTTTTGCGCTACAGCACCGCTTTAGCCAATGCCTCTAACCCGTCCAAATCATCCAGATCGAGCCATTGCAGCATAATGCGCTGCACGCCGGCCTCGGCAAAGGCTACCAGTTGGTCACGCAACTGATCGCCTGTGCCAACCACCAGCCCCCTGGCCTGCATGTCGGCGGCGGTGGTGCTGCGGCTGTCTAACTTGGCCTGAAGTTCGGCGGCTGTTTCACCAAAAATGGTGCCGGTCATGAGAGAGTAGCGCATATCCTGGGGCGAACGGCCGTTTTCCGCCAACAATTCACCCAATCGCTCTGCCCGTTTAGCAAAACCGGCCGGCGTCAAGAAAACGCCATTCCACTCCTGAGCATATTTTGCCGCCAGGGGCAGGGTACGCTTCATGCCGTTACCGCCAATGAGCAAAGGCGGTCCCCCCGGTCGCTGCGGTCTGGGCAGCATGATCGCTTCATTCAGCTCATAATAAGCCCCTTCAAAATCGACCGGCTCGACACTGTTTAAGAGCTGGCTGATGACTTCTAGGCCCTCTGCAAAGCGGTCAAATCGTTCCGGAATTTCCAGCAGATGCCAGCCGAAGTTGGTATGCTCCCGCTCTTGCCAGCCCGCACCGAGACCCAGGGTTAAACGGCCGTTCGACAAATCATCCACCGCACTGGCCATCCGCGCCGTCATTGTCGGATCCCGAAACGAAACGGGTGAAACCAGCGGCCCAAACTCAATCCGCTCCGTATTGGCTGCCAGCCAGGTCAGCGACACCCATAGTTCCAGCGAATCCTTATCGGGCGGATTGGCGTTGGTGTAATGGTCCGAACGGTACAAACCCACAAACCCCAGCTCTTCTACTGCCCGCACTATATTTTGCCAGCGCGGCCAGTTCAAGCCATTTTGGCCCTCGATCATAATTGCAATTTCTAACAATGTTTATCCTCTAAAAATGTAGGTCAAGCATCCTTGCTTGACCACGCAAACAAGGATGTTTGCGCTATAGATTTTCATTCGTTACCTACACGCATAACAAAAACTGCCCACCTCTGCTAAAACCAGAGCCGGGCAGCTTGCTATCAGCTTGCTGACTACTTGACCACTTGACTACCTGACTACTAACTAAGCCGCCGCCTTGTCCAGATGGGGCAGTACCTGGGCCACGATACGATCTTTAGGCAGCGCACCGGTAACGCGCTCGACCACTTCACCATTCTTGAACAGCATCAGGGTAGGGATGCCCACAATACCGTAACGACCGGGAATCGCTGGGTTCTCGTCCACATCTAGTTTGGCTACCTTTAATACGTCTGCGTATTCTTTAGCAATTTCTTTGACGCTGGGGGCTATCATGCGGCAAGGACCGCACCAGTCGGCCCAAAAATCTACCAGAACGGGCTTGTCAGAACTGAGCACCTCAGTTTGAAAGTCTTGGTCGGTTACTTCAATTGGTTGTGTCATTACAGTCTCCTTGTTCAATGCGAATCATTCATTACTATTATTTTGGATTTGTCAGTTTGATTTGCAAACAGACCATGCCCACAAGTTTTTGTGTTTAATACTTAGTGTACTACGTAATCCAGGTGTCGCAATAGTAACGGATGATATAGACGTTTGTCAATATGATTCGACGCTGATAAGGAGTTTCTCATAAAGTTAATGGCCTCAGTACTTTCGGTCTATCTGATTGGACCATTTTGTTCATTGTGCTACGATTAGCCCACAAGCGGCAATCAGGATGCCAGATTGGACCAACATCATCAGGTTGATGTAGCAGTTGGCTGGGTGAAATTGGTCTGATACCGAGAAGGAGTTGACAGTTGCCATTAGCGAGAAAAGGAGGTTTGTATGGCTCAGGCTGACTTGTTGATTATAAACGGCCGTCTCGTAACCTGGGGCCGGCCGAATGAGATTATTGACGACGGGGCGGTTTTGGTGGAAAACGGCCGTATTGCCGCCATTGGCCCCACGACTGCATTGACCACCCGCTACCCCGACACCGCTACCCTCGATGCCCGCGGCCAACTGGTCATGCCCGGCAATATCTGCGCCCACACCCATTTTTACGGTGCCTTTGCCCGCGGGATGGCTATTCCTGGGCCTGCCCCCAAAGACTTTCCCGACATCCTGGAACGGCTCTGGTGGCGGCTGGACCGGGCTTTGCTTGATGTGGACGTCAAGTACAGCGCGCTGGTCTGTCTGGTGGATGCCATCAAGCATGGCACCACCACCCTCATCGACCACCACGCCAGTCCGGCTCACATTGACACTTCGCTAGACCAGATTGCCGATGCGGTAGAAGAAGCGGGCCTGCGGGCGGTATTGTGCTATGAGGTAACGGACAGAAACGGCCGTCAACAGGCCCAGGACGGCATTAGCGAAAACGTCCGCTTTCTCCACGACGTGCAAGAGCGGGAGACAGATTTACTGCGGGGCAGCTTTGGCCTGCACGCTTCTCTTTCCCTCAGCGACGAAACATTGGCCGATTGCGTAACGGCGGCGGCCGGCCTCAACACCGGCTTTCACATCCACGCTGCCGAGCATGAAGCGGACGAATACGATTCGCTGCATCGCTACCAAAAGCGAGTCATTCATCGGCTGCACGCGGCGAGCATTCTGGGGCCGCAGACGATTGTAGCGCATGGCGTTCATTTTGATCCGGCTGAAATGGAAATTTTGCGCGACAGTGGTAGTTGGTTGACCCACCAGCCGCGCAGTAACATGAACAACGCCGTTGGTGCCGCCGACGTGGAAGGGATGCTGCGGCTGGGCATTCCCGTTTGTCTGGGCAATGATGGCTTTAGCAACAATATGTGGGCCGAATGGAAGACAGCTTATTTGCTGCATAAAGTAGCCCATCGTGACCCTCGGCGGGCCAATGGTATGGATATTGTGCAGATGGCTGTTTACAACAACGCGGGGCTGGCCAGTTCATTCTGGCCGGGTTTACCCATTGGTGAGTTAACTGAAGGAGCGGCGGCCGATATTATCTTTGTCGATTATCAGCCCACCACGCCGCTCAGTGCCGGTAACTTGCCCTGGCATATCCTGTTCGGCTTTGAGAGCAGTATGGTAACGACGACGATTGTAAACGGCCGTATCCTCATGCAAGATCGCCAACTGCAAACCCTCGATGAAGCGGCCATCACCGCCCGCAGCCGCGAACTGGCAGCCCAGGTCTGGCAACGGTTTGAGACACTCAGTCAATAAATGAAAACCGAAACCTGTAGTGCAAACATCCCTGTTGGCACGGTCAAACAGGGATGCTTGACCTACATTTATCTAGGAGACACACATTGAAAATCGCAATTTTAGGTGGTACTGGTAATGAAGGCTTTGGCCTCGGCTTCCGCTGGGCGGCGGCCGGGCATGAAATTATCATTGGTTCCCGTTCGGCCGAGCGGGGTGCGGCAGCGGCCGCGGAGATGGTTGAGAAATTAGAAGCGGCGGGTAAGCAAACGGCCGTTTCTGGTACCGACAATCTAACCGCCAGCCAGCAGGCCGACCTGGTTGTCCTCTCTGTGCCCTACGCGGCCCAGGCAGCCACGCTCGCCGACGTCAAGGAAGCGCTCGATGGCAAGATTTTGCTGACCGTGGTGGCCCCGCTTGGTCCTAGCAAAAAGGCCCGCGTCTGGCGACCCCCCAGCGGCCTATCGGCGGCCGAAGAGGCCCAGGCCCAGGTCGGCGAAAGCTGCACCGTCGTGGCCGCTTTCCAGAATGTATCGGCCCATCACCTGACTGACCTGGACCATGCGATTGAATGCGACGTGCTGGTCTGTGGCGACAAAGGGGATACCAAGCAGACGGTCATTCTGCTTTGTCAGGATGCCGGGATGCGCGGCGTCAACGCCGGTGCTTTGCAAAATGCGACGGTGGCTGAGGGGTTAACGGCCGTTCTTATTGCCATCAACATTACCAACAAAATCAAAGATGCGGGTATTCGCATTACTGGCCTCAGCTAACACACGAAAAACGTGATACGTAAAACGTAACCGGAGAGACCTTACGTGTTACGTTTTACGCCAAACCCCGTGAGAGCCATAAGACCCAGAACCAACTGTCAACTGTCAACCAAACAGATGCTCACCCTAACCCCAATCCCCCACTTTCCCCATATACAGCCCGGCGATGATGTAGCCCGGCTGCTGCTAGATGCGCTGCGCCAGGCGGCCATCGGTCTGGAAGCAGGGGATGTGATCGTGATTGCCCAGAAGGTCATCTCTAAAGCGGAAGGTTGCTTTGTCAATCTGGCTGACGTTGAGCCGAGTGCAGAGGCGGTTGAACTGGCGGCGGCAACGGCCAAAGATCCGCGTCTGGTAGAGTTGATTTTACAAGAGAGTGAGGCAGTTTCCCGGTACAAAAGGGGCGTATTGGTAACGCGCCATCGCTTGGGTTTTACCAGCGCCAATGCCGGTATCGACCGCTCTAACGTGGCCCAGGCTGATGATGCTGAAATGGTCCTGCTGCTTCCCCCAAACCCGGACCATTCGGCAGCCGTTATCCAGCACGCGCTTGAAGCGGCTTATGGGGTCTCGGTTGGCGTGGTAATTACAGACAGTCACGGACGGCCGTTTCGTTTGGGCACAGTGGGTGTGGCCATTGGCGTGGCCGGCATCCCCGCCTTATGGGACAGGCGCGGTGAGGCTGACCTGTATGGCTACCGATTACAGCACACAGAAGTGGGTATCGCCGATGAAGTTGCCGCCGCCGCCAGCCTGCTGATGGGCCAGGCGGCTGAGGGACAGCCTGTGGTCCTGTTGCGCGGCCTGAGGCTTACGGCACCGCCCGGTAAGGCCGCCGACCTGATCAGACCGAAGTCTATGGATATGTATCGTTAACCTGTAATGCTCATGAAAAAACAAAATCTATTATGGCTCTTGTTGGTTAATTTCCTGTTGTTGAGTGGCTGCCAGGTTCAGGTAGTTGCTTTGCCTACGCTAATTCCGGTGGCTGCCCTGCCGGACGAGGCCAACACAAACAATGGTAACGTGCCGCCCACCTGGACGCCGCTGCCCCAGACCGATCCGCCTACGCCGGCACCCACTCTGCCAGCTATAACGCCATCACCTACCAGTACGCCGCTGCCGTTGCCCACTAACACGGCCGTGCCGCCCACCTTGACCCCCACGCCCACAGAAACGGCCGTGCCCAACCAATCTCCTCAATCTCCTGCACCAGACATCAGGCCCATCGATCAATATAGCTACACTGAGGTCATTCCTCTTGAAGCCTGGCCCCGACCGGCCAACGACAACGGCTGGGGCATGCACTGGATACCCACTAACAAGCAAGACCCCGGCACAGTAGACCGTTTCGTGGCCGAAATGGTCCGCATGAATATCAAGTGGGTCGTTTTTCTTAACGATGGGGCCAATATTGGCGACAACGACTACTTAGTAGACCGTCTGGTTGCCAACGGTATCATGCCCGTTATGAGGCTCTATCACCCCACCGTTGAGCCATACAGCGGCGATATAGGGGCGATGGTGCGCCATTACCGGGCACGCGGCGTTTACTATTACCAGCTTTACAACGAACCGAACATCAACGTGGAAAATCGGCAGGGTTTTATCGACCCTTATCGTTATTCGCTGGTCTGGTCGGTGGCAGCACGACGGGTGATTAGTGCCGGTGGCTTGCCGGGCCTGGGCGCCCTCAGCCCTGGCGGGGAATATGAACATAACGAATTCCTAGATCGCACCATTCGCAATATTCTGCACAATGGAGATGGTCATTTGCTCAACCGTACCTGGCTGTCGGTCCACAACTACCACGGCACACGCCCCCTGGATGACCCCGGCGGTTTCCTCCTGTTCCGTCGCTATAACGAGATTGTCGAAAGCCATCTCGGCCGTCCCATGCCCATGATCGGTACTGAGGGCGGCTCTTACCACCCCGATCCGCAGGTAGAATTACAGCTCAATCGGCACCATTACATCTACATGCGTACTGCCGAACCCTACTTTTTTGCCTACAGCCATTGGCTCTTAGCCAACTACGAGGGGGGCGGCTTCGATGAAGCGTGGGAATGGCAGTCGCTTTTCCGGGCTGGCTTTGTCCATCCACTGGTGACAGAGTTTTTCTACAACAACAGCCGTTAAGGTCAAAGTTAATCGCCTAACCCCTCTACCGTGCGGCCGGCGGCCTGCCAGGCGTTGCGGGCATCTTCGTACCCCATGCGGTGCAGCCGCTCGTGGCCATCGCGCGTGTAGCGAATAATGCGCTCCACAGAAATGGGCTGGCGCGGGGCCACAATGATGGGGTCGGGCAGAATGTGGTGTTTTTCTTGCAGCACGTCAGGAATGCCGTCCCCATTTTTGTCTTCAAATTCGCTCAGATTAAACTCTTCTCCGCTCAAGCGGCTTTGTAGCAGCTTATTAGCGGCCCGCAGCCGGGCGTTTTCTACCTGGAGGCGCAGCAGGGCGTTGATGTGGCGAAAGGTTTTGAGGTCTGACTGAAAGGAGGCCAGCAAGGCCCACTCCAGGGTGGTGCTGGCGGCCGCCAGGAGGTTACGGGGTGGCGTGTTATTGGCTTGGCGAACGGCCGTTTCTTCCGTTTCCCAGGGTGTCATGATTACAATGACAATCTCCTCAGCACCGGCGTCGATAGCTGGACCCAGCGGCGTGTTGGCTACCGTGGCTCCATCCCAGTAGATAGAATCGTTTAGCTGCGTTGTAGGATATACCACCGGAATAGAGCAACTGGCAATGATATGGTCCAATCCAATAGGCTCGCGGCGCATTTGGCTAGGGTACACATCATCACTGTTGCCAAAAACGTGCAGACGGCCGGTTGTCACTTCGGTAGCCGTTACGCGCAGATGAACCTGGGCTTCAGCGGAGTTGATACGCTCAAAGTGGACCCAGCCTTTTTCCTGCAAGGTTTGGCGTAGGGGAGTGGTATCTAGCAGGAAGCTGCCGGCCAGGGGGTTAATGTTGGGCCGCTGGACGTCACGAGTGCGTAGGCGCTGCCACAAGGCCCACAGGGAGTGGGCACGGTGGCCAGACGCAATGGCTGCGCCGTTAACCGCGCCAATCGAGGTTCCTACCACAATGTCGGGAAACCATTCATGCTCCTCTAAAAAGCGGAGGACGCCGACATGGTAGGCTCCGCGACCACCACCGCCGGATAATACGAGGGCGCGTTTACGTTCTTTGCTAGGCATATGCAGCCTCCTGCCCATTTTGGGTACTGGGTAACGTTTCCGGCAACGGTTTTACGGGCAAGATGATATAGACACGCGTACCCGGCAGCCGGTTTTCGTCTTCCTCTTCTGACTCGATCCAGATATGCCCGCCGTGGGCTTCAATGACTCCTTTGGCAATGTGTAGCCCCAAGCCCGGCCCGGCCCCTTTGAATTTGGTGCTGCCGGTGGAGTGTAGTTGCGGGTTGTCCACCCGGAAGAATTTCTCGAATATTAGCTGTTGATATTTGGCGTCAATGCCTATGCCGCTGTCGCTAACGACGATTTCGACAAACTGATCAACCCCTGTAACGGCCGTTCTCAGTGCAGCCCAAACCAAAATACGGCCGTTATCGGGTGTGTATTTAATGGCATTTCCGATGATATTGGTGAAAGCCTGCACCAGTCTCTTAAAGTCAAGCTCCACGGGCGGCAAATCACGCACGCCTTCAACCTCAAAAGCGATTTGCCGCTGAACCAATGCCTTTGCCAATGGTTCGGTCGCCAGCCGCAGCACCGTGTCTAGCGTGGTTTGCGTGTAAGTCAGGTGAACACCCTCCGAGTCAAGCTGGCTGGCATCCAACATCGCCGTGATTAGCGTCTCCAATTGGTCACTGGCCCGCGCAATATGGCCCACAATTTCTCGCGTTTGCTCTGGCGTCAGCGACTCTTCTTCATTCATAGCCGCCAGAATATCGGTATAGCCTTTTACCTGAGTCAAGGGCGTACGCAACTCGTGAGAGGCAATCGTAATAAAGTCAGTCTTAATCCGGTCCATAATTTCCAGCCGTTCATTTTGGCTGGTCAAGTCCAGGTTCAGATGACGAATTTTCTCGTTTTGTTCTCCTAGCTCGCTATACAATCGGGCATTTTGCAAGGCAACGACTGTCTGGTCTGCCAGGGTTTGTACTGTTTCTAGCTCGTCTGGCTGATAGGGCACGCCTGATTGTTTAGGACCAATGGCAATCAGGCCGTCTAGCGTTTCACCGGCACTGACCGGCACATAGATTTCCATAAATAACTCGCGCAGCCAATCCCGTTCCGCCGTTGTCAGGTCGGCAAAGACGGGGTTGAAGTCAATTTCGTATTGGAGCAGTGGCTGGTTTTCGCGCTGCAAGGTTTGAATGAACAGGCTACCCTGGGGAAAGTGCATGGTGCGCCGCTCAATTTGGCCCATGGCTGGAATGGCTTCGGCCGTGTAGCCGTTTTTAGTCGGCGTTACCAGAATCAGCGTCCCGCGGTTGATGTACAGCAGTTCGCTTAGCGTACTCATCATAATGAGCGAAAGCTGTTGGACGTCGAGGGCGTGGGCGATGGCCTGGCTATAGTTTCGCAGCAGTTTATTGGTGGTGACGCTTTCGCCGATCAGGAATCGGTGAACAACGCTGGCGACCAGACTGTGTATGGGTTGGTAGATGAAGAAACCGGCCGTAACAATGATAATGGTCAGGATAATCAGGCTGTTGAGTGTAAGCTGGTTGGCAAATTGGTAAAGAATGAGAACGGCCGTTACCGTTGGCAACGCTGATGTCAGGCTAATGAGAACAAACGTCAGCATCCGTCTTATGTAGGAGCGCACATCAAGGACCCGGTGTGAAAAAGTAGCATGGGTCAGACCCAGCACGCCCACAAAGCGCACCATCTGTCCGCCCAGACCCAGGTCTGGCTGGTTGGACAGAATAAGCCCCTCACCAGTGAAAGTCAGCAGCAGAGCAATGGTCCAATAAAGCAGCCGGTTGGCGTGCCAGGGAAAGCGCGTGTAGCGGTAGTCGTACCAGGTTTTGAGCAAGATGTAGCCGCTGAGCAGCGCCCAGGCCAGATAATGGGTGAGTACACTACCGGGAGTCCGAAATGAAGGGAGATTGGGCAGGTAGATGACACGGGGAGGCAAGGCGTCCACCAGAAAGGTGAGGCCAATACCGACGAAGCCAAGTAGTAACCACCGGTTTTTGTGGGGCCAATCCACGTAAACGGCCGTTGTCAGTCCCAGCACCAGCGTACCTACCAACAACACCTTAGAGGGTACGTAGATCAGATAATAGGGGACTTCTACCATCAACAGTCGGGCCAGTTCCCACACGGCAGAAATGGCCAGAAACAGAATGAGCCACTTCATTTGCTCTTCCGTGCGCTGGCGCCGGACAAATGCCATAACCAGCAGTATGGTGTAAGCGGTCGTTGCTACCAATGAGGAAGTGGTGTAGATGTCCATAAGCTAATTGCTGAGCGCTGCTTATTGGGCAAGCGCAACAGCAGTCGCCCCACCCCGACCGGTATTGTACCCAACCCACAGGCATAACACCAAACAAAAAAGCGTGACGGCTGCCACGCTTTTTCGTAAGCCAGTCAGAGCTAATAGCGGAGAGGGCGGGATTCGAACCCGCGATGGCTTTCACCATACACGATTTCCAATCGTGCGCACTAGACCAACTATGCGACCTCTCCTGAATGGACGCAGATTATAACAATAGAACGGCCGTTTGCCAAACCGCCGCCAGGTGCGATGGAGGATTCGTAGGCTGTCAACGATTACTGAGAATTGCTCACCACCCCACCGCCATACCGTCGTTGCGCGGTTCGCTGCCGCCAAACAATACGCCACTGTCCGGGTCGCGCACAATAACCTGACCACCGCCATAATGTTGGGCCAGCGCATCATCAGGCGACAACAGCCGATGGCCACGACGTGCCAATTCCTGCCGGACGGGTGGCTCAATGCCATTTTCCAGGGCAAAGGTCTTGTCGTGCAGCCAGTTGAAGCGTGGCGCGTCCAGAGCCGTTTGCGGGTCCATGCCGAACTCGACCAGATTAAGTCCCACCTGGAGATGGCCCTGGGGTTGCATAAAGCCGCCCATCACGCCAAAGCTGCACCAGGCCTGCCCCTGGTGGCTGATAAAGCCGGGAATGATGGTGTGATACGGCCGTTTGCCACCTGCTGCTTCATTAGGATGACCCGGCTGCAGGTTGAAATTGGCCCCACGATTTTGCAACTGCACTCCCGTTGTGCCCGCTGTCAGCCCACTGCCAAAGCCCATATAAAGACTTTGAATCCAGCTAACCATATTGCCGGCCTCATCGGCCACCGTCAGATAAACGGTATCGCCATGGCGGGATGGGTTGCCGGCATGTGGTGTCAGGGCGCGTTCCATCTCGATCAAGGCACGCCTCTTGCTTGCGTAACTATGGCTCAGCAGGGCGGCCAGAGGAATCTCTGCCTGGCGCGGGTCGGCGATGTAGGCAGCCGCATCGGCGAAGGCCAGCTTGATGGCTTCCATGAGCGCGTGGTAATAATCGGCCGTGCCGTGGCCTAACGTTGGCAGATCAAAGCCCCGTGCGATGTTCAGCGCCAGCAGCGCCGTCAACCCCTGCCCATTAGGCGGTATCTCATAAAAGGTGTAATTGCCCCAATGGCTGCTAATCGGCTCTACCCATTCCGCCTGATAATCAGCCAGGTCATCCAGCGCAAGAAGTCCGCCAGCCGCCCGCACGCAAGCTACTATCTCCTCAGCGATTGGCCCGCTGTAGAAAGCGTTATACCCGTTCTCGGCCAATGCACGGAGGGTATGGGCAAATTCGGGGTTGCGAAACAGGTCGCCAGCGCGTGGTGTGCGACCCCCCGGCACCCAAACCCGCATCGAGTCTGGATGTTCACTCATTTTTTCCCGAGACCGCTGCCAGGCACGGGCAATGCGCTGGCTGACCGGGAAGCCCTTGCTGGCATAGTCAATCGGCTGTGCCAGCAAACGATCTAGCCCCAGGCTGCCCCAGCGTTCCAAGGCTAACTGCCAGCCGCGCAGACTGCCCGGTACCGTAACGGTAAGCGCACCCAGGCCAGGCATTTCCTGATGGCCCTGGCTGCGAACATAATCGGCCGTTAACTGGCGGGGAGCGGGGCCGCTGGCATTAATACCGTACAACTTTTGCTCTTTGGCCACCCAAATGAGCGCAAAGGCATCGCCACCAATGCCCGTGGAACAAGGCTCGACCACGCACAGCGTAGCCACGGTGGCAATGGCCGCGTCAATGGCATTGCCACCCGCCTGCAAGATGGCCAGACCAGCCTGGGCGGCCAGGGGCTGGCTGGTGGCCACCAGGCCATGCCGGCCAAAAACATTTGAACGTCGGGAAGGGAAAGCATATTGCTCGAATTTCATAGCGTGATTCTCCTTGACACCGAACACTTGTTCGTGTATACTTCTCTCAGAACAAATGAGCGGAAGTCGCTGCTTTGTTGTTATTAGTGTATGAATTGATTGTACGGTTCAATAGCTGATTGACTTATTGACAGCTTTGGGCGGTGCATGGAGAGTGGGAAATGAGTAACAAACAAGATAAACCACTGTCAAAGCGCCAGCAGAAGATATTAGACTATATCTATGAGTATTTGCAAGAGCATAGTCGGCCGCCAACGATTCGCGAGATTGGGAGTGCCACGGAAATTACATCTACCTCAGTGGTCAACTATAATCTGCAGCGGTTGGTTGAGCGTGACCTGGTGGAGCGCGAGGCCGAGGTATCGCGCGGCTTGCGCTTGTCAGATGAGGCATTGAAGCTCTTCAACGCTGCATCGGCCATCCCCCAGGCCATTGCTGATGGCGTGGCTAAAATGCTCCGCGTCCCGCTGTTGGGCAACATTGTGGCCGGTGAACCCATTGAAGTTGGCAACAATGATTTCTCCACTTATGACGAAGAAGACGCCGTGGAGATTAGTGCCAGCATGATTAGCGGTCGCCAGGATAAGCTGTTCGCTCTACGTGTCAGTGGAGAGTCTATGATTGACGCTATGGTCAATGACGGTGATATTGTGGTTATGCGGCAGCAAGAAACTGCCAACAATGGTGACATGGTTGCAGTTTGGTTAACGCCTGATGATACGACCACGCTGAAGTATTTGTACTACGAAGGTGATCGGATTCGTTTGCAGCCGGCAAACCCGACCATGGAGCCGATCTATGTGCATCCTGAACAGGTGCAGGTGCAGGGTCGGGTAATGATGGTACTGCGCCAGACAGCCTGAAAAACGCTGCCATATTTGTCCAGAACAGAATAGGATAGCCGGCAAGGCTGTCCTATTTTTTAAGCCTAGAATTAGAACGTACGTTCTTCTGAGAGAATACTGTGAACCACCCTGGAACCGATCGCAAAGTGCGTCTGCAACATCAACTAAAGCTACAATCTATGCAAATTGAAAAGGTTTTGAAGCGACACAACGTATCGGCCCAGGTAGCGGGAGGTAGTGTGGAACCACGTTCAATTATCTTTGATTTACAGTCTCACCTGACAACGGGCTGGGATCGGCTGCTCGAAATTAAGGAGGAGTTGATGCTGGCATTAGGCGCAGCCAACGTAGAGGTGAATCAGGCAAACGGCCGTTTCCACATTCAGGTAGACCGGCCCAACGAACCACCAGTCGCGCTTCTGGACCTGCTGCAAGCTTTTGTGTTCAACCCAATGACGGCCGTGCTGGGCGTATCCGAAGACAGCCGTCCTGTGCTGCTTGAGTTTGCGAACCGACGGATGCCCCACGTCCTGTTGGTGGGCGAATCTGGTGCGGGTAAAACGGCTTTACTGCGAACAATGGCTGTATCGTTAGCAATGACCAGCCGCCAATCGCAGGTGCAGCTGGTCGTGATCGATCCGCGAGCTGACAGACGAGCGCGGATTGATCCGCTATTGGCACCTCTTGATTATCTGCCCCACATGTTGGCTCCTTTAACGGTCGGCCCTTCAGAAACGGCCGATCTACTAAACTTTCTGGTAGGTGAAATGGGCTATCGTATTAAGACTCAGACCAGCCTGCCGGCTATTGTCGTATTGATTGATAGGGCTGACTGGTTACTCGCCCATGCCGAACCCGGCTTACGTGACGCTATCATGCAGTTAGCCCAGCGGGGCGAAGGAGCCGGCATTTATCTGGTCCTGAGTGTACGCCAGGCTGACGACTCGGCGTTAGCCAGCATGCTCAAGGCCAATTTGCCCGTTCGCTTGGTGGGGCAAGTGGTTGATGCTAACGTGGCCCGCATGGCAACTGGCCTGGCCTACTCGCAGGCTGAACAGCTCTTGGGAGAGGGAGATTTTTTGGCCGTAGCCAGCGGCAACGCCACTCATTTTCAGGCTGCTTTTCTGGATGATTATGAGTTACATCTGGTGCTGGAACAGTTGTATGCGCGGCAGGCACCCCCTTTGCTCGCCCAACCCTACGTTGGGTTGCTGCCAGAAGTGGAGCCACCTCAACCGTTTGTCCGTGATGAGACCGATCTGAGATTGGGTGATTCAGACGACTTCGACTTCATTGCCGATCTTGATGCCGAAGAGGATGAGGAAGAGGACGAGTTGCTGCTTGCTTTTGATGCGTGGGGGGAATCACAGGCATAAAAAAAGCAGACCACCTCGGTCTGCTTTTCTTCATTAGAGGGGATGTAGCCGAATCGAGCGGCCCCCACCATGAATGAACTTAAGATGGGCTTGATAGGAACGGCCGTTTTGCCCGGCAATATTGATTTGTTGGTCTCTGGCTTCGTCAGCTGTCTGAAGCATAAAAGCAACCAATTCTTGATTGTCAATAAACTCGCTTACTGGCCGCCCATCTACATCCGCATTGCTGCCGATATCTAACAGGTGGCGGGCAGCCGCGTTCAGAGATAGAAAGCGGTCATGCTGGTCTAAAACCAGCAGTGGCTCGTCCATTTCATCCATAACGGTGGACAATATGTTCCGTTCCATCTGGTTTTCTTGGAATATATTGGCGTTGTTAATGGCGATTGTGGCATAGCTGGCTAAGGCGGACAGGGCACGTGTGTCGTTACTGTCAAATGAGACTTCCTTGATCCGATTGGCCACGCCGAGAACGCCAATGGGCTTGCCTTGTAGTACGAGCGGCACATAAATCAATGACTTAACCAGCAAAGCGGTGTGGGTGCGTTTCCATTGGGAGTCGCTGCCGATGGCAATGGCTCGCTTGGTTTGCAGCACCTTGCCTGCCAGACTATCGGTTACGCGCTTTCGCATAGATTGGGCTTTAGAGTCCAGGTTCTTTGAAGCGCGAATGTAAAGCTCGTTGCGCGCTTCGTCCAGCAGCATCAGCGAACCCTCTTCGGCACCGACGACATAAACGGCCGCTTCAACGACGCGGTGTAACACTTCTTCCAAATCCAGCGACGAAGAGACGGATTTGCCGACACCATAAAGCACGTTCAACTCTTGGGCGCGGCGCTGCAATTGGGAATTGCTTTCCATGAGTTGCTGTACCAGTTGATCTCGTTCGCGCTGTAGCCGGTTTTCGCGTAAGGCGCGGTCTATGGCTTCGCTAATCTCATCAATATCAATTGGCTTGACGATATAATCGCGAATACCAAGACGAAAAGCGGCAACGGCCGTATCTTCCGAACCATGCGCCGTCATCAAAATGGCCGGGATGGCCAGATCGCGCTCACGTAGTTTCTGTAGCAGCTCCAAACCAGCCAAACGAGGCATTTGCTGGTCAACGATCATCAGGTCCGGTTCTTTGGCAATGGCCATTTCCAGGCCCATCAGACCATTGGGTGCGGTTAATACTTCAAACCCCTTTGGTTTTAGTACGTACTCACTAAGAAAATCACGGATTTCCTCAGAATCGTCAACAATAAGCACCCTCTCGTACATGAAATACCATTCCTTAACTTAATGGCAACTACAGTTCGCTAATCAATTAGGCCAATAGTTTACTACTCGTTGTGACGAATAGCAAACAAAGTTAACTATAACATGCTTTCAGTGGCTATTACGCTGAAAGTATTTGTCAGCCGTGCCAGCTTAGGGTAGCATGTCAACGGAGTGTAAGAACTATGACTAACGAAAAACGGCCGCTACCATTTGCGCCGCTATCAACGTTGCTGCTGGTCACAGCTATGCTGCTGACGTTATGGGTGGCAGCCTGTAGCCAGACCACGCCAACGACCATCGAAACGCCAATACCCGAGAGTACCCCCATTCCCGGACCGGAGCAGATTGTGACCCGGCTGGTTGAAAGGCAGATTATTATTACGGCAACCCCAAGTGCCAGCGAAGATGATATGGCGCTGGTGGAGCTAGACGTGGGCTATACTGGCTCATTCCCCGTGGTTGATCCGCAGCTTGCCAACAGCAGCAGTGGTATCGATCTGGTTGAAAACCTGTTTGTGGGCCTGACCCGGCTCAACCATGAAACGGCGACGGTAGAACCACAACTAGCTGCTTCGTGGGAAGTAAGTGATAACGGCCGTTTGTGGACATTTAATCTGCGGGACGATGTTTACTGGGTGCGCCCTGCCCCACCTGCACGTGCCCAAACCTTCTGGCGTGCCCAGGCCGTACGCCCCGTGGTGGCCGATGATCTGGTCTATGCTGTGCAACGCATTTGCCAGCGCAGCACAGGCTCCCCGGAAGCGGTCATACTGTTTATCATTGAGGGTTGTGAAGCCGTCTATGCCGCTGCCCAACCCACGCCGGCCGACCTCAATCAGATTGGCGTGACCGCCCTGGATGAATTTACTGTTCAGTTCAGGCTGGTTAAACCATCCAGCTACTTTTTGACCATTACGAGCCTCTGGTTTATGAAGCCGGTGCCCACAGAGCAGCTCCTGGCCCATGAAAACCGCTGGTTGGAAAGCGACAACCTATACGTTAGCGGTGCCTTCATTCCCACGTTATCGACCTGGAATCAAGGTCGTCTGGTATTACATGCCAACCCGCTGTGGCCGCTTAACCGTCGCGGCAATGTGAGTGTAGCCAACATTATTTTCTCAGAAAATCAGACCAACGCTTTCAAACTGTGGCAGGCACGTAGCCTGGATGTTAGCCCCATTCCTGCGGCGGAACGGACAGCATTTGTGGAACAGAACCCTGACCGGTTTCGTCTGGTGTCTCCCCATACCGTCTTTTATCTGAGTTTCAATTTTGAGAGCGGCGTTTTCAGTGATCCTAACGTGCGCCGGGCCTTTAGTGCGGCTATCGACCGCGAGGCACTCATAACGGAATTGGTCGGGCCGCAGGCCATCCCCATGCGCCATCTAACGCCACCCGGAACCGTAGGCGCGCCGCCAGCTGGTGAAGTGGGTCTGGGTTACAGCCCCGATTTTGCCCGTTTGCAGATGGCAGAAAGCTCCTACCGCACCTGTGGCTTGCTGCCACCGTTTACGCTGCTGGTCAGTACGTCTGACCTGTCGCTGCGACAGGCTGAGATTCTGCGCCGCATGTGGGTAAATGAGCTGGATTGTATCGAGAGCCAGATTATTATTGAGCAGGCCCAATTTGGCACGCTGCTGGCCAATACACGGCGCAATGCTGGGGCTGCCCGGCCTGACATGTGGGAATTGGGTTGGTCCTCTTATTACCCGGATGCTCACAATTGGCTTAGTGATCTGCTTCATTGCCAGGACAGCGATAATCGACAGATACGGCCGTGTAGCAACCAGGATGAGCTGATCCGCGAAGCCGGTCTACTTCAGGATGTGGATGAGAGGCGGCGTATTTACCGCCAGATTGAAGCACAATTTTTTGGTATGGATGGCGTTATGCCCGTAATACCCTTGTATGCCCAGGGTCAGTTGGTAGCGGCCCAAAACTGGCTTGCTTATACGCCGGCCGCTTTTGGAGGCGAGCAGTTTGACACGTACACCATTGACGTTACGCTAAAGCAACTGCAAAGGAGCCGGCAGCCAGTTCCATGAACCAGCAGGATAACCTTCAACTGGCCGCACAGGCTGCCGCTACGTTAGGGTTGAGGCTCACCGTGCAGCAGCAGCAGCAGTTTGAGCAATATCTACGCCTGCTGCTGGCCTGGAATGAGCATATCAATCTGACAGCTATCCGCGAGCCAGCCGACATTGTCACCCGCCACTTTTTAGACAGCCTGAGTTGCTCGCTGGTGATGGATAATTTGAATGAGTCAGACTTGATTGACGTCGGTACTGGGGCTGGTTTTCCGGGACTGCCGCTCAAAATTCTCTTCCCATCCATGCGCCTGACGCTCGTGGACAGTGTGACCAAGAAAACCAGCTTTTTGCGGCAGGTGGTGGCCGAGTTGGGTTTGACCGAGGTGCAAATTGTCACTGAACGGGCCGAGAACCTGGGGCGTCTGCCTGAGCATCGAGACGGCTATGATTGGGCCGTGGCCAGAGCGGTGGCCGAGCTGCGGGTGTTACTGGAGTATCTGCTACCGCTGTGTCGTCTGGGTGGCCATGTGTTGGCTCAAAAAGGCGAAAGCGCCCAGCAAGAGGTCAAGGCAGCGACCGACGCGCTGCGTCTGTTAGGGGGTGAATTAAAGTCGCTGCAACCTGTGCAGTTGCCGGGCCGGGCGCAACCCCATTACCTGGTGGTGATTGCCAAGACAGCCGCCACGCCTGAGCGTTACCCGCGTCGTGTGGGGGTGCCGGGAAAACGGCCGTTGTAAACGGCTACACGCTATACGGGCGCAAACATCAATCACCAGCGGCCAACTGCTTTCGGGGCATTGAGGCGCGATAGAAAATCTGCGGTTCGGTAAGTCCTTTTAACCGCAAAGGCCCGACCTGCTCAAATTTAATAAACTTGTTGAGGGCGGCCTGCCAATTTTTGCCGTCCAGCGCATCCACAACCGCTTTGGTCACAACGATATGGCCATCTTCCGCAATTTCCATTAGCCGATGGGCGGTGTTAATGACCCCACCCACCATACGGAAAGTCATGCGTGACTCGGCACCCACGTTACCCACGACCACGTCACCCAAATCAATACCAATGCCCAGGCCCACATCCGTACCCAGCCGTTTGTACCAACGCTGACGCAGACGGTCGAAGCGATGCTGCATCAAAATAGCCGTCTTGATCGCCAGAAAAGGTGCGTTTTTCTGGTCAAATGGTACATTAAAGCCAACCAAAATTTCATCGGCCGTTAGCTCAAAGACCGTACCATCATTGTCCAGAGCAATGTCCATCATCACCGTGAAAAACTCATTTAGCTGCTGAATAGCCTCATCTGGCTCCAACTTCATGATCATGCCGCCGGTCCAGTTACGTAAGTCGGCAAACATAACAACAGCCTTCCGCCGCTCGCGCCGCGATAGCAAATCAGGGTCATGTGACAGCACATGGTCTACCAATCGCTGCCCCATGTAACGCGAGAACATTTCCTTTACCCGCTGTTTTTCATCCCGCTCCTGCGCCAGCTTAAGTTCCTCAACACGCTTGATCTCGGTCACATCTTGCATTAGAACGGCGTAACCCACGTTGGGAATAGGGGAGATGCTCACGTAAAGGGCGACACCGTTAGGCAGCGTCACCTCTTCTGGCTCTACCCGATTATTCGCCTCCTGAAACAACGGAAGTAGCATTTTGAGCTGCGGTACGTCAAAAATAGATGTGTGTTGAATGTCGGCTGCATTAAGGCCAAAGAGCTGCTCGGCGGCCCGATTTACCAATGAAATATCCATGGTTTCGTCGGTCGTGATGATGGCATCTGTTGACTGGGACAGTATGGCTTCCAATTTACGGCGTTCTTCGCTGACTTCAGTGAAAAGGTTGGCGTTTTCGATGGCTGTGGTAGCCTGCGCGGCAATGGCTTCCAGCAACAGAAGATGTTCGTTGGTAAAGTAACCGGCCTCAGGGTGAACGAGGATCAAGATGCCAACCAGCTTGTTCCATTTGGATAAGGGTACGCCAATCGCTGAACCGGTATCAATCTGGTCATCGGGCAGCGTCACCCAGCGATCATCTTTCGTAATATCGTTAATGATGTCGCCCCGATTATTTTTGACCAGCCAGCCGCCGAGACCGCGCGTCATTACGTCTTGCGTAACTTGTTCAGAGATTTCAACTTCGCCACCAGCCCGAATCAGGAATTTGTTGATGACGTTGTTGTCATCATCTAGCAGCATGATATTGCCTTTGGTGGCGCCTAAGGCTGTTTGGGTTTGGCTAATAATCTCGGCTATAGTGGATTCAAGATCGAGCTGCGTGCTGATGGCTCGGCCTATGGTGTACAGTAGTTGCAGCCGGTTGCGTTCTTCTTGCAGTTTGACACGGGCGCGCTTAACCTTTATCAAGGTGCGCACGCGGACCAACAGTTCTTCACGAACGTGGGGGCGGGGCAAATATTCGTCGGCACCTGAACCAATACCTTCGATCCGGTACTGCACTTCGCGCAGAGCAGTTACCATGATGACGGGGATCAGATTGGTGTGCGGGTCGTCTTTGATCTTTTTGCACACCTCAAAGCCGTTCATATCGGGCATCATCACGTCGAGCAAGATGATGTCGGGATTATGTTCACGGGCCATCTCTAACCCTTCACGGCCGCCGCTGGCTTGTAGTATGACATACCCCTCCATGCGAAGCTGTGAAGATAGCAGCAGCCGATTTTCGGCGCTGTCGTCTATGATGAGGACAGTTGAGGGGGGTACCAGGGGATCGGTTTGTGGTTTTGTTGTCATGAGCTGTTCGTTCACTGAATAAACCGGGTTTTGAGCCTGCTGTCAGAACCCGCTATTTTGGGGCCTGCTAACTGTTGACGCCTGTCAGAACACGGCCGTTTTTCACCTGAAGCATCGTTGCCTGCTGCAAGAAATCATTTGTAAACATGGCCGGATCCGTTGCTGTCAGTAACGCTTGGGTAGCTTGCTCGACATAGTGCAGTAGAAGCTCGCGCCGTTGTTCGTCCAGTTCAGCTACAACTTCATCTAGCAATAAGATGGGCGTTTCGCCGGTGCGGTTGGCCATCCATTGAATTTCAGCCATTTTCAAGGCCAGCAAGGCACTACGCTGCTGACCGCGCGACCCAAAACTGCTGAGATCACGGCCGTTTACCTCAACCACCCAATCATCCCGGTGGGGGCCAACGGTAGTTGAGCCACGTGCCAATTCGGTCGGTCGGGCTGCGGCCAATGCCTGCGCGTAGTCGGCCGTAATCTTAGCCATGTCCTCTTGGTGCTGTTGCAGCCAATCATACAATCTTGTTAACGCCTCAGAGTCACCCTGCCGGTTAGATAAATCACCACGCAGGCGCGGCAGATAGTTGACCCGGATTGATTCGCGGCCGCCGGTCAGCACTTCGTAGTGAATGCGCTGCGCTTCACGCGCCAGTTCGGAAAAGAAGCGCGTACGACGGGCAAACAATTGGCTACCTAAGTTTACCAGCTTTTCATCATAAATGGGTAGTACATCTCGGCCACCCAAACCTTCGGCCAGCCGCCGCAGCAAGGCGTTCCGCTGCTCTAGCACCTTGTTGTATTGGGAAAGGGTCTGGCAGTAAATTGGATCGATCTGGCACAGCGTAATGTCGATGTAGCGGCGCCGGTTGGCGGGCGAGCCGGTGATCAGCCCCATATCTTCGGGCAGAAACATGACCACGCGCAAATTGCCGAGCAAATCCATCAGCCGTACCTTGCGTCGGTTTACCAGGGCTTCGCGCCGAAAGCTGCTCTGGCCATTGACCGTGCCCTGCTGTTCTTGAATCAGGCGCATTTCCAGATGACGTTCGCCGGCGGCCGTAGTTACTTGGGCCACCAAACGGCCGACGATAACCGGCTCCTGACTCTGGCTGGCGCTCCAGTTGATGAGTTCGCTGTCCTGCGTCGTGTGGGGCGAGCGGGTGGTGGCCAGATAGTAAATTGCTTCAAGCAAATTGGTTTTGCCCTGGGCGTTGTGACCATGCAGCAAAATAGGGCCAGTGGGTATGGGAAGTTCTAAACGGCCGTAGTTGCGAAAATTGGTCAGCGATAAATGGGTTACGTGCATAGAGCGTGATTGTAACAGAAGCCAGCGTGCCTGTCAGAATTTGTTCCTAAATTGGTGTTGCGACGGGCATGGCCTCATGCTATCCTATGCTCTCATATGTAGATGCTGGCGGTGGAGATAGAGTGTAGAGATAGAGTGTAGAGTGTAGAGATAGAGATTTAGGAGATGGAATGGTCGAATCTGAGAACGGTAGCCGTTCGCCCTTACGATTTTTGTTGACGATTTTCTTCATTACCATTGTGCCCCTGGCCATTGGGCTGTACCTGGCCCCCCAATTGATTCCGCAACCACAAGTCGGGGTTATCCGCCTGAGCGGTGATATTTACAGCTACTCTACCTACGAGGTGGTCGAGCAGTTGGCTTATGCCCGGCAGCATCCGTCGGTGAAAGCAGTGGTGCTCGTGATCAACAGTCCCGGCGGCTCGGCTTCGCATAGCGAAGAGCTTTTTCTGGCGGTGTTAAACGCACGGCAGGACATGCCGGTTGTGGCCAGTGTCGATGTGGTGGCGGCCAGTGGTGCTTATTATATGGCCGTGGCGGCGGATGAAATCTACGCCAAGCCTACATCCTTTGTCGGCAGCGTGGGCGTTATTGCCTCTTTGCCGGGTGACGTGTTTATTGAGGATGATTTGTTAACCTCCGGTCCGTACAAGGGGTTTGGTGGCACGCGCGATGGCACGGTGCGCCAGATTGAACAGGCTAAGTTTTCGTTTCTGGAAGCGGTGCGCGTGGGCAGGGGTGAACGGCTGGACATGGGCCTGGATGTCCTGTCGCGGGCCGAGGTATACAGTGGTGTGCAGTCGCTTCGCTTTGGTCTGGTAGATGGCCTGGCCGCAACGGATGAAGCCATTCGGCGAGCGGCTGAGTTGGCTGGCCTGGCCCGGTATGAGGTGGTTGAGCTGTATCCGCTGGCGCTGGGGGATGAAACGGCCGTTTACACCTTCCGACCCCCTGCGCTCGACCCCGACCAACTGTGGGCCAATCCTACCAATCTGCCCACCGGTATTTACTATCGCTACCTGGCCCCACCGCAGCAGTAGGCGAACAACTGGCAAGGAACTGAACCTTATGCGTAATGCACTTATTCTAGTTGCTATTTTTCTGGCGCTGCTGCTGGCTCCGTTTGGCGTGCGCTACCTACAGTATTATCAACTGATAAGCCCGACTCGTGAAGCTCCCCCCAGCTACGATCCTGAGCAAATTCAGCCGGTGTCTACCCCGGCTGCGGGCACTTTTGTAGACGAACCGCAAATGGGCAGCGGGGCCGTGCTGCTGGATATAGCCCACGACAATCTGTTTGATGTGGATGAAATTGGCTACTTAAACGGCCGTTTAGCCGCACGCGGTTTTGAACTACGGCCGTACACAGGGGGCGATCTGGCTGCTGCCCTGCGCTCTGTAACCGCTTACGTGGTCATTTCACCTATGAGTCAGTTTACGCGGGCCGAAATTCAGGCTGTGGCCGATTTTGTCAGTCGCGGTGGGCGTCTGCTACTCATCGGTGAGCCGACTAACTTCACCGTGACCATTGACGAAGATTTCTTTGGCTTTAGTTTCAGCATCAACAACGACGACATTCCCCTCAACAGCCTGGCCACCCGCTTTGGTATTATTTTTCAAGGAGACTACCTCTACAACACCGTCGAAAATGAGGGCAATTTCCGCAATATTGTTCTCAATCAAGACGGTTTTGCCCCTGACCCCATGTTAGACGGCATCGAGCAGTTGGCCTTTTACGCCACCCATTCCCTGCAACTGGGTGCGGACAGCCGACCGCTGATTACCGCCGACGACAACACCTGGTCCTCAGCCACGGACCGGCCGGGCAATTTGGTCGTGGCCGCGACCAGCCAGGATGGACGGGTATTGGCGCTGGGTGACTATCACTTTCTGCGGCAGCCTTATTACACGGTGTATGACAACGGCCGTTTCATTGCCGCCATTGCCGATTTTCTTACCCGACTCGACGACCGTCGCTTTATCCTGGGCGATTTCCCCTACTTTTACCAGCAGCCAGTCAGCCTCGTTTACGTCGGCCAGCCTGATATTGGTCCCGGCGCGTTTGGCGAAATAATCAGTTTGCAGAGTGCGTTTCGGCAGGTAGGCCAATCGCTCAATCTGGCCGCCAGCCATCGTAAAGGATACGATGCGCTCTACCTGGGCCTGTACAATCAGGCCGAGGAACTGGCCGACATTTTAGCCGAGAATGACATAACGCTCGTGATTGACCCGCCGCTCGAAACCGACGACGCTGCTGACGATAACAATAACAATGCCAATGCTGAAGAGGTGACCGTGCGTCGCCTCATTCAGTCCGACCTGGGCAGTATCCAAATGTCTGGTACGGCGCTCATCCTGCTGCATGAAGATGAGGAAGCTCGACGCGTCATTGTGCTGGCTGCCAGCACCGATGGCCTGCAGGCGACGCTCAGCCGTCTGTTGGATACGATTCCGCTGACAGCCAATTACACCCTGGCCGATTGTCTGCTTCAGGACAAGCTGGCCTTGTGCCCCACGCTAATTGCCGATGAGGTGGTTGAGGCTGAATTGGATACAGGTGGGTTGCCCGAAACGGCCGTGCCGCCACCGACCACTCCCGATGGAGGCGACCTGCCTGACCTGGATGTTGATCTGGTTGACCGCGGCCTTATTGCCCTGGGCCAAACTGTCTCCGATGAACTAATGCCAGACCAGGCCCACGCCTGGATTTTCACCGATGGCCCGGCCGTCATTGACATTCTGGTTGAAGCCAGCCCCGATCTGGACGCGGTTATTGAGCTATACGGCCCCGACAATGCGCTGATCGAGCGAGCAGACCGCGCCTTTACTGGCGGTGATGAGCTGATTTCGGGCGTAGAGATTCCCGATGACGGCCGTTACGTTATCATCGTTCGTGAATATTTCGACGACGGCGGCAGCTATACCCTGACGGTCAGCGAAGGCGAACAGGTTGAGCCGGGCGAAGGTCGCGGCGTTTTTATCCTGGTTGACGAGCGGGGCGCACCCCTCTCTGGCGGCTTCACCAGCGCTGTGGCCATCGCCAACTTGCTTAGCGATCAATATGAAGTCACTTTTTGGAGCTTGCTTGACGATGGCGATCTGCCGCCTGGTAGTTTAGATGGATACGATCTACTTATCTGGGACAGCGGTGACTATCGTAACCAGGATGACTTTTTTGATGACGCTCTCTTTATCATTTTTGATTACGTTGACTCAGGTGGTTCCCTATTCATCACGGGTAGTTCGCCCCTATTCTTGGCTGATGAGCCGCTGAGTCTGATGAGTGACATGGAAGTAGCTGGTGATGATCCCGGTTTGATTGATGGCCTGGACGTCGGTCAAATAATCTCACTTGACCAAAGCTATGAGGTGGTCATCGTAGACGAGCTTGACTTGGAACCCGACGCCAGCGCAATTTTGCTGCGCGGGCCGCAGAGCAGCAATTCTGGCGCTGTCATCGCGCTGGCCAATATCGACGATTTTAGCAACCAACGCAGCATTATCTTGCTTTTTCCTTTCGTCGTTTTGCCACCAGACATACAACCTATTCTTCTGGATAATATTCTGACCTGGTTTGGGTTATAATATGCCGACGGATAGCCTGCACCACTGTAGCTGACGGGCACATACACTATGCAGCCTAAAATTCTTGTTGTTGATGATGATGTCACCTTGATAAAATCGTTAGAGAAAATATTGCTAACGGCCCGTTATGTCCCCATTGTTGCCTATACAGCCGAGACAGGTGTTAAACGATTAGTTTCTCACAAACCGGATTTGGTATTGTTGGACGTCATGATCCCCGCGATGGGGGGATGGGAAGCCTGTCGCCAGATGCGTCAGGTATCTGATTTACCCATTATCTTCTTGACTGCATTGGACCATGTGGACAACGTGGTCAAAGGGCTGGAAATGGGAGCCGACGATTACATTGTGAAGCCATTCGAAAAAGCAGAGCTGTTGGCTCGCATCAAAGCCCACTTGCGACGTGGTAGTGCGCCGGGCCAGCCTGGTAATGAAATGAGTGTTTGTCGTGGCCAACTCAGTATCAATCTGGCTGCCCATGAGGTTCGGCTGCGGGGGGCGCTGCTCGATTTGACGCCGCGTGAATTTGATTTGTTGGTGACGCTGGTGCGCCGTGCGGGCCAGGTGGTGCCAACGGCTGAATTAGTAAAGTCTGCCTGGGGGATGCTTGATCCCGGCGCATCTGATAACATTAAGCCCTATATCCATTACTTACGTAAAAAACTGGAAACCGACCCGGCCACGCCCCGCTGGATCCAAACGGTGCGCGGCGTGGGCTACCGTTTTAATGACGAATAGTGCGTATTGCGTAGTGCGTAGTCCTGATTACTACGCACTACGCACTACGCAATACGAATATGACCAAACCACCTGATATTGTCTTCATTGTCCTGGACACGCAGCGGGCTGACCGGCTGGGCTGTTATGGCAACAAACGCGGTCTGACCCCCAATCTGGACCGGTTTGCCACCCAGGGCACGCTGTTTGAACGGGCCGTCTCCCCGGCCCAATGGACCATTCCCAGCCACGCCTCTTTTTTCAGCGGCCTGTACCCCACCGCCCATCAAGTGACCCAATCTAACCACAGCCTCAGCCCCGACGTGCCCCACCTGGCGGAGGTGCTGCGCGACTCCGGCTACCAGACGGTGGGCTTTTGCAACAACCCGCTGGTGGGCATTTTGAACAACGGCTTCAAGCGCGGCTTTCAGACTTTTTACAACTACGGCGGGGCTATTCCCAGCGTGCCGCAGCATTCCAGTTCGCTGCCCTGGCCGTTGAGCCGCCTCTCGGAAGCCTATACCCAGTTCTTGCGCCGCATCTCTTACCCCATTCAGAACTTTTTCGGCCGTTCGGACCTGGCTTTTCGCCTGTCGCTGAATGCCTGGATGACGCCGCTTTGGTCCCGCTTTGCCAACTTTAAGGGGCAAAATCCCCGCTCGGTGGCGGATGTGGTGGAGTTTTTGCGCCGCCGCGAAAAGCAGCAGCCGGACAAGCCGCTCTTCCTCTTCCTGAACCTGATGGAAACCCATTTGCCCTTCTGGCCGCCCGGAGAATACGTGGACCAGGTGGCTCCCTATTTCCGCCAGAGCCGCGAGGCGCGTAACGTGATGCGCCGCTGGAACCGGGAGGCGTACCGTTGGGCGGCCCCGCTGCCGGAGGGTCTGTCAGAGATGGAGCAGCAGGTGCTAAACGATATGTATGATGCGGAGGTGGCTTATCAGGATGATTATTTGGGGCAGTTGTTTGGGGCGTTAAACGGCCGTTCGCGCCAGCGCGACACCCTGACCGTGATTGTTTCCGATCATGGGGACGGGCTGGGCGAGCATGGCTACTTTGGCCACGCTTTTGTGGCCTACGACGAACTGGTCCACGTGCCGCTCATTCTCCATTGGCCCAACCAACTGCCGGCCATGCGCGTGGAGACGCCGGTCAGCAGCCGCCGCGTTTACCACACCATCCTCAGCGCGGCCGGTCAAATAGCCGAACGGCCAAATCTGGACCCGGCCACCGTCCGCGGTCTCAGTTTGCAGCGCACCATCTACGGCCCTGACCCGGAACAGGGTACCGCTTTCAGTGAGGTTTACCCGCCGCTCAACTTTGTCAAGGCAATTGAACAGCGCAGCCCTCAACTGCTGGACGATTTCCGCTGCCTGGCGCTACGGCGGGCGGTGGTCAAGCCGGATGAGCAGCGGCAGCCGCTTAAGCTGATCACCGTGGACGAAACGGCCGCTGAGTTGTTCGATTTGCAGCAAGACCCGCTGGAATCTGATAATATTCTGGAGACGCGCCCGGAAACGGCCGTGCAGCTTACCAACGAGATTCAGCGCATGACCAGCCAATCCCAGCGTCGCCAGGAACAGTTGACGGCCGGCCGCACCATTGACCTGGACAAAGACAGCCAGCTAATGGAGCGTCTGCGCGGGTTGGGCTATTTAGATTAACGTATTCCGTATTGCGTAGTGCGTAGCCTGAACGCCCCACTACGTACTACGCACTACGCACTATGATGAGGACCTATGCTCGATTCACTACAAATTGATCCTATCGCCTTTACCATCCCTTTGGGCGATGGATTTGCCATTTACTGGTACGGTATCTTAATCACGGTCGGCATTGCCATTGGCGCCATTTGGGCCAGCCGTGAAATCAACAACCGCCTGGGTGAGAAAGCGGTTGATGACTTTTACAACGGCCTGATTATTGCCATCATCAGCGGCTTTTTGTTCGCCCGCATTACTTACGTCATTCTCGACGTAATTGGCGGCGCAACCTACACCAGCCTGGGCGAGGTGTTCAACATTCGCCAGGGGGGTATTAACATTCTCGGTGGTTTCATCGGTGCCTTTCTGTTTGCCTATGGCTACGTGCGCCTGCGGAAGCTCAACTTCTGGCACTACGCCGATGTGGCCGGGCCGGCGCTGCTGATTGCTCAAGGCATTGGCCGTTGGGGTAACTTCATCAACCAGGAATTGTACGGCCCGCCCACCAGTCAGCCCTGGGGCATCTTGATCGAACCTCGTTTTCGCTTGCCCCAATTTGCCGACCTGACCCAATTTCCGGTTGACACCCGTTTTCATCCTACCTTTTTGTACGAATCGCTCTGGCTGCTGGCCGGTTTTGGCCTGCTGCTCTGGCTCAACTACCGCTACCGCGCCCTGTGGAAGCCGGGCACGCTCTTTGGTCTCTTTTTGGTCTGGTGGGGAATCGGCCGTACCTGGGTTGAGTTCTTCCGGCCGGATCAGGTAACGATTGGCGGCAGCATCATTACCTATTCCATGGTCATGGCTTTGGGCCTGGCCATTGCCGGTGTGCTGGTTTTGCTGGAGCGTTACGACAGGCTGCCTGAATCGGCCCGCCTGCAGCGCCGCCGCGGCCGCAAACGGCGCAAACCAAAGCCGCGCCGCAGTTCAGATTAAAGATGACCGAAGACGGAGGACGAAAGACGGTCATTCGTCTTCCGTCCTCCGTCATTCGTCTTCCGTTCTCAATAGGAGACAACTGGTGGAACAAAACAATTCCCAAACATTTGATCAATTCGCGCTGACCTTTGACGACGTCTTGTTAGCGCCCGGTTATTCCGATGTCTTACCGGCCGACGTTGACTTACGCACGCGGCTGGCCGGCAACCTCTATCTAAACGTCCCCATTCTGTCCGCCGCGATGGATACTGTCACCGAAGCCCGCATGGCTATCGCCCTGGCTCGCGAAGGCGGTATTGGCGTCATTCACCGCAACCTGTCACACGAACAGCAGGCGGAAGAAGTGGACAAGGTAAAACGATCTGAGGCGGGCATGATTGTGGCCCCCATCACCCTGCGAGCCGATGACACCCTGGCCGATGCCGAGAATCTGATGAGCCGTTACCACATCTCCGGTATTCCGGTGACGGACGAGGCGGGTAAGCTGGTGGGCATTTTGACCAACCGGGACATCCGCTTTATCACGCCGGGACCGCAGCCTATATCCGAATACATGACCAGTGAGGGTCTGGTGACGGCCCGCGTGGGTACGACGCTGGAAGAGGCTAAGGCGATTCTGCACCGGCACCGCATTGAAAAGCTGCCGTTGGTAGACGAAGAAGGCTATCTCAAGGGGTTGATCACGGTCAAGGACATCATGAAGAAGCTGGATTATCCTCTGGCAGCGAAGGATGAAAGCGGCCGTTTACTCAGTGCCGCTGCCATTGGCGTGGGTGATAAAGGGCTGACCCGGCTGGGGTTGCTGGTCGAGGCGGGAATTGATACGGCCGTGATCGACACTGCCCACGGCCACACCGCCCTCGTCCTGGAAACGGTGCGTCAGGCCAAAGCCAGCTATCCCAATCTGCCGCTCATAGCGGGCAACGTGGCTACGGCTGACGGTGCCAAAGCCTTGATCGAAGCCGGGGCCGCCGCGATTAAAGTAGGTATTGGTGCCGGGTCCATCTGTACCACCCGCATTATTTCGGGGGCCGGTATGCCCCAGATTACGGCTATTAGCGCGTGTGCGGCCGTTTGTCGTGAATACGACATTCCCTGCATTGCCGATGGTGGCATCAAGTACAGCGGCGACATTGTCAAAGCCCTGGCTGCCGGGGCCAACGTCGTTATGCTCGGTTCCATGTTGGCCGGTCTGGAAGAAAGTCCGGGCGACATCATCTTGTATGAAGGGCGACGCTACAAGGTTTACCGGGGCATGGGCAGCATGGGGGCTATGCAGGGGCACGGGGCTGACCGCTACGCCAGCGGCGTCAAGGCCGAACGGGACAAACTGGTCCCTGAAGGTATCGAGGGTCAGGTCCCTTACCGGGGCAAATTGGGTGCTCTCGTTTATCAGATGGTGGGCGGCCTGCGGGCCGGTATGGGCTACGTCGGTGCCGCCAACCTGACCGAACTGCGCCAAAAAGCTCGCTTTATCCGCATCACCAACGCCGGCCTTCTGGAAAGCCATCCCCACAGCGTCGCCATCACCAAAGAAGCACCCAATTATCAGGTAAGGCATTAAGAGCGAAGTGGCAGAATGGCGGGGTGACTTTGCCACTTCGCTCCCTCGCCCCTTCGCTTCCCATCACAGCAAGGAGAAGAATTCATGGCCAAACGAAAACCCATCCTTTCAGAAGAGCAGAAAAAACGGAACGCTGAAATTTTGGCGCGACTGGAGGCAGAGCGTCAGCGGCTGGTTGAAGAGACCCGTGCCCTGCAGATGCAAGAGCGTCGTCGCCCCGGTCGCAAGCGGCGCAAAATGAGTAATGCTTGATGCGTGAAACGTAATGCGTAAAACGTAAAACGAGAAGCGTGATATTCATTCTACGCACTACGCAATACGCACTACGCAATACGCCCAAAATCCTAAAGAGCCAAATCCATAATGGAGTTCAATCACAATACCTTCATTTCCCCGTTCACCTGGCGCTATGGCAGTGAAGCGATGCGTCAGTTGTGGTCGGAGCAGCATAAACGGCACCTGATGCGCCGCGTTTGGGTGGCTTTGGCCACGGCCCAACATCAGGCCGGACTGGTAACGGCCGCACAGTTAGCCGACCTACAGCAACACGTGGACGACGTGGACATTGAACGCGCCCTGGCCATTGAGCAGGAGACGCGCCACGACGTCATGGCCGAGATTCGCGCTTTTGCCGAGCAGTGCCCGGTGGGGGGCGGCATTATCCATCTGGGGGCCACCAGCGCCGATATTACCGACAATGTGGACGTGCTGCGGCTGCGTGAAGCGGCCGTTTTGCTGCGTGATCAGTTGGCCGAGTTGTTACTGACCCTAGCTGACCGCATTGAGGCGACGGCCGACTTGCCCACCATGGCCCACACCCATATCCAGCCGGCCGAACCGACCACTCTTGGCTACCGCTTCGCCGTCTATGCTCAGGATTTGCTCGAAGATTACCGGGCGCTGGGTGATTTAATGGCCAATTTGCGCGGCAAGGGGCTGAAAGGGGCTGTGGGCACGCAGGCCGCCTACGACGAGCTTTTGCACGACAGCGCAATGAGCGCGGCCGAGATGGAAGCGGCAGCCATGCAATTACTCGATTTGCCCTATTTCCCGATCGCTACCCAGACCTATACCCGCCAGCAAGATTTGCGTGTACAGCAGGTGTTGGCCGGTATCGCTGCCTCGCTGCACAAATTCGCCCTCGATTTTCGCATCCTGCAATCCCCACCTTTTGGCGAATGGGCCGAACCATTTGGCCAGAAACAGGTAGGCTCGTCGGCCATGCCCTTTAAGC
Source organism: Anaerolineae bacterium (assembly GCA_007123775.1). Classification (GTDB taxonomy): domain Bacteria; phylum Chloroflexota; class Anaerolineae; order Promineifilales; family Promineifilaceae; genus SLGK01. The sequence continues at coordinate 34,173 of SLGK01000110.1, forward strand.
GCAACCCGATCAACACGGAGAATATCTGCTCGCTGGCCCGCTACGTGGCCTCATTGCCCGCGGTGGCCTGGGAAAACGCCAGCCAGGCCATTCTGGAGCGCAGCCTGGACGATTCGGCCAACCGGCGCATTTTTCAGGCGGAGGCGTTTTTGGCTATGGATGAGATGCTGCGCCGGGCCACGCGCCTTGTGCGCCAGATGGGGGTGGATGAGGAGGCCATTGCTCGCAACATGGCCACCTACGGCCCTTTTGCCGCTACAGAACGGGTCTTGATGGCCCTGGTAAAGGCCGGGGCCAGCCGCCAGGAAGCCCATGAGTGGATTCGGGCGTGCAGCCTGGCAGCGTGGGCCGCACTGCGTCAGGGGCAGTCTAATCCATTGGCTGATTTGTTGGCGGCGCATGGGGAAATCGGCCGTTTTCTCAGTGAGGGTGAGATACGGCCGTTGCTTGACGCGACTGCCCATACCGGAACGGCCGCTGCTCGTGCCCGCCAGTTGGCTCAGATGATACGGCAGATAGTTTGACTTTGCTCAACTGTGCGCAGAGATCTATAAAGAACGGTATGAACGGTCATGATCAAAACCGTCTTTGCCGATGCCAATATATTGATTGCGGCAGCGTCTTCACGGACTGGTGCTAGTCACGCCGTTCTGTTGCTGGCCGAGATGGGCATGATTCGATGTTTATTGACACCCGAAATCTCAAATTTCAACATCTTTTGACTTTGGTTGGCTGTTTTGCTACACTGATAGATGGTGGTTACACCGAAAGCTGGGGAGCTAACATTGCTAGCTCCTGCAAAAACTTTATCACAGTTCAACAATTTCAAGGAGAATAGCAATCAAAGTCCAAGTACAGAATGTCTACAAGGTCTTTGGCAAAACGCCTGCAAAGGCTATTGAATTACTAAAGAACGGTTCGACAAAAGACGAAATTCAAGAAAAAACAGGAAATGTTGTTGGCCTTGACAACGTTTCTTTTGACGTAAATCAGGGTGAGATATTTGTCGTGATGGGTCTCTCTGGCTCAGGCAAATCCACCCTTATCCGCTGCCTTAATCGGCTGATCCCCCCTACCAGTGGCGAAATCTATATAGATGGTGAAGACATTTTGGCCTTTGACAAGGAGCGTCTGCGTACGTTGCGTCGCCATAAGGTCTCGATGGTCTTTCAGCGCTTTGCCCTGTTTCCGCATAAAACAGTAGTAGAAAACGTGGCCTATGGTTTGAAGGTACGCGGCATTGGCAAAAAAGAGCGGCGTCAACTGGCACAAGAAACGCTCGATCTGGTGGGCCTGGGTGCCTGGGGCGATTATTATCCGCGCAACCTGAGTGGTGGTATGCAGCAGCGGGTGGGGCTGGGACGTGCCCTGGCTACCGACCCCGATATTTTGTTGATGGATGAGCCATTTGGGGCGTTAGACCCACTCATTCGCCGCGAGATTCAGGAAGAGTTAATTCAGTTGCAGCGAGCAGTCAACAAAACGATTGTCTTTATTACCCATGATTTGCACGAGGCCCTGAAATTGGGTGACCGGATTGCGATCATGAAAGACGGCCGTTTCGTCCAGGTCGGCACACCCGAAGAAATTGTATCTCAGCCAGCCGATGAATACGTAACCGCTTTTACCCAGGATGTTGATCTGGGTCGCGTTATTACTGTGCAATATGCAGCTAAACCGCTCAAACCGTTGTCGCTAAAGATGACCGCACCACAAGCGGCGCAGCAGTTTGTTACCGAAGGCACCGATGCGCTGTATGTGACCGATGATAATGGACATCCTGTGGGTCTGCTGCGCCGCCAGACAGTTGGAGATAGTCAGTCGGACACAGTGGCCCAACTGATGGACGCTAATTTTCCCCAGGCAGAGGGAAGCTGGGAGCTGGCCAATGCCTATCACCTATGTTCACAGGGCGTCCCGGTGGCGGTGGTAGATAGCAACGGCCGTTTTCAAGGTACTCTTCACTACCGGGACGTACTTTCTACCCTTTCTCCTAACGGCCATAAGCCATCATAACAGTTCCTAAATCAGGCGTTACTGCTGATTAAAGTGGCCGCCTTAATGGACTCAAGGTAGCCACTGTCTGGCAGTTGACTTAGCTTTGGAGGCAAAAAAACCCATGCCTGAATTATTTGATCTATTTACCATTCCCTTACGCGATTGGATTGACACCGGCATTGGCTGGATTGTAGACAACTTCCGCCCCTTCTTCAGGGCCATGCGCGAGCCGGTCGGCTACGTGTTGGATGGCGTCGAGGCCATCCTGGCTGGTACGCCTTCTATTGTTGTGCTGTTATTGGTGCTGGTACTGGCTACCTGGCTCGCCGGCTGGCGCATTGGCCTGCCCAGCACGGCTGCTTTAGCCACCCTCGGCTTCGTGGGTATTTGGGATGAGACGATGACCACGCTGTCGCTGGTGATAACGGCCGTATTATTTTGCACCATCACCGGCATACCGCTCGGCATTCTGGCCGCCCGCAGTAGCCTGTTCTGGGCCATCATGCGCCCCGTGCTGGACATCATGCAGACCACCCCCTCATTTGTCTATCTGGTCCCTATTGCTATTTTATTTGGCATCGGCAACGTCTCTGGCATTATTGCCACCATTATCTTTGCCCTGCCTCCCATTATTCGCCTGACCAACCTGGGCATTCGCAACGTACCGGCCGATGTGGTGGAAGCGGCTTATGCTTTTGGCTCCACTTCACGCCAGGTTTTGTGGGAAGTACAACTACCCCTGGCACGCCCGACCATTCTGGCCGGTCTCAACCAGACCCTGATGCTGGCCCTCTCTATGGTCGTGATCGCCTCGCTGATTGCCGCTGGCGGACTGGGTACACTGGTACTGCGCGGCATTAGTCGCCTCGACATGGGCCTGGCCACCGTTGGTGGCGTTGGCATCGTCATTTTAGCGATTGTGCTAGACCGTATTACCCAATCATTGGGCAACGGCCAGGGCAGTACGTTTGAACAACAAAAAACAGCTTAACTTACACCTGACAACAAAGGTGGTGATTGTAATGTAGCGCACGACAAAATGATACCTAACGAAGCGAAGCAGGCTTACGTAAATGAATGCATCTCCATACATAAGTGATGCGTAAGTCTTTTCTAAAACTCGATTGATGAGAAGGAGAAACAAGATGATGTTAAACAAAAAGAGCTTGTATCAGCGATTACTGCTGATTTTGGCTATGTTCATGATGGTTGGTGTTATAGCCGCTTGTGATGCCCCCGTTGAGATAGAAGATGTGGTTGACGAGCCTATCACCGATGTGGTCGAAGATGTAGTTGATGATGTTGTTGATCCCGAAGAGCCAACAGAGGAGCCGGTTGAAGCGCCGGTCGAAGAACCAACAGAAGAACCGGTTGAGGTTGCTTTGCCCGGTGAAGGGCAGCGGCTTAATGTGGCCATGCCTACCTGGGACACCGCCTACTTCCAAAGCTGGGTTGTCTTCCGGCTGGCCGAAGAATTAGGCTATGAGGTAGGCTCGCCAGATATTCTCGACAACCCGCTTTTCTACACCTCTGTGGCTGAAGGTGACCTGGACTTTTGGGCCGATGGTTGGGTGCCTTTGCACAATACTTTCCTGGAACCGGTGTCTGACCGGGTAGAAATTGCCGGTACACTGGTGCAGGCTGGTGCGCTGCAAGGCTATCTGATAGACAAAGCCACGGCCGAAGAATATGGTATTACCAACTTAGAGGATTTCCGCGATCCGGAAATTGCTGCCCTCTTTGATACCACGGGCAACGGCCAGGCTAATCTGACCGGTTGTGATCCCGGCTGGGGCTGTGAGCTGGTGATCGAACACCACCTTGACGCCTATGATCTGCGCGATCACATCGAACACGATCAGGGCCTTTACTCGGTCCTAATGGCCGATACCGTCTCCCGCTACCAGGCGGGTGAGCCGATCTTCTTCTATACCTGGACTCCCAACTGGACTATCGTTGAGTTAGTTCCTGACGAAGACGTGGTATGGATAGAAGTGCCGTTCCCCAGCCTGCCTGACGATCAGGCCGATTTTGAAGATGCAACCGTCCTTGATGGCGTTTTGGGCTGTGTCTCTGATCCCTGTGAGATGGGCTTCCCTGGTAACGATATGACTATCGTGGCTAATTCTGCGTGGCTGAGTGAAAACCCGGCCCTGGAACGCCTTCTTTCACTGGTGGAGATTCCGCTGCTAGACATTGCGGAGCAGAACGCGCTCATGATCGATGGCGAGGATTCTGACGAAGACATCTTGCGCCATGCGGATGAATGGATTGAAGCAAATCGGGACCTGGTGGATAGCTGGCTAGAAGAAGCGATGGCCGCCGCCAGTAGTTAATCAATTGTTTGTAAACCTGCGAGGTCTCGAAGACCTCGCAGGTTTTTCTTTTTCTACGCACCCATAGCGGCCAGCACGATAGCCTGTGCCTCTTCGAGTAGTTGGCCTAGATGGCTCTCCCCCTTGAAACTCTCGGCGTAAATCTTATATATGTCTTCTGTGCCGGAGGGCCGGGCGGCGAACCAGCCGTTTTCGGTGACAACTTTGAGGCCGCCAATGGGGGCGTTGTTGGCCGGGGCGTTGGTCAGCTTGGCCACGATTTGCTCCCCGGCCAGGGTAGCGGCCGTTACCATGTCGGGTGAAAGCTGCTTGAGCGCGGCTTTTTGGGCAGGCGTGGCCGGGGCATCCAGCCGCCGGTAGACAGGATCGCCGAACCGTTCGGTGAGCGCCTGGTAATGCTGCGCGGGGTCCTGGCCAGTTACGGCCGTTATCTCCGCCGCCAACAAGTTCAAAATAATGCCATCCTTATCGGTGGTCCAGACCGTGCCGTCATGGCGCAAGAAAGACGCGCCTGCGCTCTCCTCGCCGCCAAAGCCAAACGAGCCATCGACCAGCCCATCCACAAACCATTTGAAGCCCACCGGCACTTCGGCCAGTTTGCGATTCAGATGAGCCGCCACTCGGTCAATCATTGAGCTAGAGACCAGCGTTTTGCCCACAGCGGCCGTTTTGGGCCAGTCTGGTCGATTCTGGAACAGATACCAGACGCATACGGCCAGGTAATGGTTGGGGTTCATCAGCCCCGCGCTGCGGGTAACAATGCCGTGCCGGTCAAAGTCGGGGTCGTTGCCAAAGGCAATGTCGAACTGGTCCTTAAGGTCGATTAGACTGGCCATGGCGTAGGGGGAGGAGCAGTCCATGCGAATCTTGCCGTCTTTGTCTACCGTCATGAAGGAAAAGGTGGGGTCCACGGCGGGGTTGACCACCGTCAGATTCAGCCCATACCGCTCGGCAATTGGCTCCCAATAGGCGATACCGGCCCCGCCCATGGGGTCTACGCCAATGGACAGCCCGGAGCGGGCGATAGCCTGCAAGTTGACCACCTGCTCCAGGTCGTTGACGTAAGGCGGGATGTAGTCGTACTGTTCGATGTGGGGCTGCTGCAAAGCGCGGCTGAAGGGAACCCGTTTGATCGCTTCGCCGTTGGCTAGAATCTGGTTGGCTCGCTGCTGAATTTGTTGGGTAACAGCCGTATCCGCCGGGCCGCCGCTGGGGGGATTGTACTTAAAGCCACCGTCGCTGGGCGGATTGTGGCTGGGTGTGATAACGATGCCGTCGGCCAGCCCATCCTGGCGGCCCCGATTGTAGCTTAAAATGGCGTGGGAGATGACGGGGGTGGGGGTGTAGCCTAACCCGGTTTGTAACCTGGTGGTTACTTCGTTGGCGGCTAAAACTTCAACGGCCGTTACCAGCGCCGCCTCCGACAAAGCATGGGTGTCCATCCCCAAAAAGAGCGGCCCCGTATACCCCTGCGCCTGGCGATACTCACAAATCGCTTGCGTAATGGCTAAGATGTGGGCTTCGTTGAAGCTATGGCCCAACGAGGTCCCGCGGTGGCCCGACGTACCAAAAGAGACCAACTGGGTTGGCTCAGTCGGATTCGGCTGCCGGGTATAATAAGCGGCCATCAGCCGGGGGATATTTTCTAACAAGTCCACAGGGGCCGGTTTTCCGGCCAGTTCATGCAGCGCCATGGGAGCCTCCTCGTAGTGCGTAGTGCGTAGCAAACCTTCTACGAACTACGCACCACGCACTATCTTTTCACTTCAGCAACGGCCGTCATTTGCAGCCCGCCGCGAATATTCTGGATCAAGGTTACTTTGCAGTAAAAAGGCTGCAACTTATCAAACAAATCCTGGGCAATGGTGTGGGCCAGTCCCTCACCAAAAATCCGCTCCTCACGAAACGTCCACAGGTACAGTTTCAGGCTCTTGCTTTCTACACAAAGCTGGTCGGGCTGGTATTCAATGATGACAGAATTGTAATCTGGCTGTTCAGTAACGGGGCAAAAGCTGCTCAATTCATCTGACGTAAAGGTAACGCTGGTGACGTTGGCCGGGGCGGGGAATGTTTCTAACGCTTTGCTAGGCTGATTCATGGGCTTGCCCAGCTTTTCAAATTCATAAGCTGTCATCTATTTCCTCTGTAACAGCAACAATCAGTATCCAGTGTGGCCAACCGGCTACTGGATACTGATTTGGACGATTAAAAAACCAAAAGATACTACGTCTTTTGCCAGACAATGCTGGCAAAAGAAATAATTAATTCTTGAACTGTTGAATTGCTGAATTATTAATGATCGCTGCGGACAGCGCCATTAACAATTCACAAATTCACAAATTCACAAATTAATTATTATCGACAATTTTTTGTCGATAGAGGCGCTGTTAGCGCCTACACACGCGGCCCGGCGTTGATGATCGCTTCGCTGCTGCCCTCTTTATAGGCTTCAAAGTTCTTGTTAAATAGAGCAGCCAGTTTATGGGCCTGCTTATCAAACGCATCCTTGTCGGCCCAGGTGTTCTTGGGTGTCAGGATTTCATCAGGTACGTTGGGGCAGCTTGTGGGCACGGCCAGACCAAAGATTGGGTCTTCCACGTAGTCTGCCTTAGCCAGCGAGCCGTCATGGATAGCGTCAATAATGGCGCGGGTGTATTTCAGACTGATGCGCGAGCCAACACCATGTGCGCCGCCCGTCCAGCCGGTGTTGACCAGCCACACGTCCGCGTCATGCTCCTCAATCTTTTCCGCCAACAGTTCGGCGTACTTGCTGGGATGCCAGACCATAAAGGCGGCCCCGAAGCAGGCCGAGAAAGTGGCTTGCGGTTCAGTGACGCCCATTTCGGTGCCGGCCACTTTGGCCGTATAGCCGCTAATAAAGTGGTACATGGCCTGCTCTGGCGTCAGCTTGCTCACCGGAGGCAGTACGCCAAAGGCATCACAGGTTAGCAGAATGATGTTCTTGGGGTGGCCGCCCACGCATGGAATCTTGGCGTTGTCGATAAACTCAATGGGGTAAGAAGCGCGGGTGTTTTGGGTAATGGAGGTGTCGCTGTAATCGACGGCGTGGGTGTAATCATCATAAACGACGTTTTCCAAAACGGTACCAAAGCGAATGGCTCTGTAGATTTCTGGTTCGCTTTCGGCCGAGAGGTCAATCGCTTTGGCGTAGCAGCCGCCTTCAATGTTGAAAATGCCGTCGTCGTTCCAGCAGTGTTCGTCGTCGCCAATCAGTTGGCGACGCGGGTCGGCTGACAGGGTGGTTTTGCCCGTGCCTGATAGACCAAAGAAGAGGGAGACGTCGCCGTCGTCCCCTTCGTTGGCGGAACAGTGCATGGAGAGGACGCCTTTCTTGGGCATGATGTAGTTCATGACGGTGAAGACGCCTTTTTTCATCTCACCGGCGTATTCGGTGCCTAAGATAACGATTTCTTGCTGCTCAAAAGAGAGGTCTATGCTGGTTTTGGAGGTCATGCCGGTGGTGTAGCGGTTGGCGGGGAATTGACCGGCGTTGAAGACCACGTAGTCGGGTTCGCCGAAGTTTTCGAGCTGCTCAACAGTAGGACGGATGAGCATGTTATACATGAAGAGGGCGTGATACGGCCGTGTACAGACAATGCGTACCTTAATCTGCTCTGCCGGATCCCAGCCGGCGAAGCCATCAACCACATACAGCCGTTTCAGCGTATTCAGGTAGTCAATGGCACGCTCGCGGTTAATCTGGAAAGTTAGCTCATTGACGGCCACATTAACAGCACCCCACCAGATGTTATCTTTAGAGTCATCATGTTCCACGATACGTTTATCGTTGGGGCTGCGGCCGGTCTTAGCTCCGGAGCGGACCATAACAGCCCCAGAATCAGCAATAGCCGCTTCCTCTTCATAGGTCAGTGCTTCTTCATACAAGACCGGTGGTGTGACGTTGCGTACGATTTCGGTCACGTCGATACCATATTGTTTCAGATTAAATTCGTTAAACATTCATATCTCCTTAAAGGCTAAATGCAGGCTTATGGCAGCCATAAACGCTTACACATTGATCGCTATTTGGTCAAAAAAATGGTCATGTCTAAAGAATACAGCGCATAGTGTCCAATTGACACTGACAGATGTCATAACATCACCTGTCAGGTGTCAGGACGTCGTGGTGGTAAAGTCGATTATCCACCGTAGCAGGTTAATGCTTATCAATAAAGCACCTTCCCACCGCGTAAGACGCCAGCCGGTTCGCATCATAATCACAACTAGAATGACCATTCCTGATAAAAGTATGAGGCTGTTCATGCCGGCCGGATCGATTTGCATCGTTCCCGCTTGTATAATACCAGCTAATCCGAGTACTCCCAAGAGATTAAAGAGGTCACTGCCAATTAGATTGCCTAGAGAAATACCCTCATGGCCGCGCAGTACGCCAATCAAAGAGGTGGCCATTTCGGGCGCAGACGTGCCGGCCGCCACGATGGTGACGCCGATAACCCATTCAGAAATACCCAAAACGCGGGCAATATCCACGGCCGAATCAACCAAAAAATGGCCGCTGGTGACGATCAGGACAATGCCAGCCAAAAAACGAGGGATGTCGCGCCATTCAAAATCCCCCTCCGGAATCTCATCAATGGGTGTCTCACGCTGGTAAAACAGGTAGCCGATGTAGATGAACAGAAGGCTAAGCATAAAAAAGCCTTCATACCGCTGTAACGTCAGGTCGCGCATAAAGAACAGCAGCACAAGGGTAGCCCCTATCAGGACTAACCCTTCGCGGTAGACCAGTTTCTTATTGGTCTGAATAGCGCGCACCATGATCACGCTGCCCAAAATAAAGCCGAGGTTGAAGATGTTAGAGCCAACCACGTTGCTGACTGAAATGTCGGCCTGATCTTTGAGCGTAGCCGCTATGGTGATGGCAAATTCGGGGGCTGAGGTGCCAAAGGCAACGACGGTCAGCCCAATGACCAGTTCCGAGACCCCCAGCCGGCGCGACATGCGGGAGGCTGCTTCTACAATCAAGGTGGCGCCGTAGCCCAGGCCCACTGTACAGCCAATAATAATAACGATATCTAGTAGCATTTAGATGAGGTTATCCTTCTTTTTCGGGATATTTGTGCGATTTGCCATGAGGCAGGATTGTAGCCTGTTTGGGATTAAGTGGCATTCAATTGCCACAGTTGACCTTCGTGGGGTCGGAGAGAAACGGCCGTTTCTCTCCCCATCTCCCCATCCATCACCGTTGATAACAGAAGGCGGTCTAAAGCGACCGGCGGCTGCCACCGCTGCGGCCGATCGGTGAAGTTCAACACCACCAATCGCCGCTCAGCCTCATGCTGGCGTAAATAGGCAAACAGGCCAGGTGGTGTGTCCAACGATTGGTAGCTGCCCACCTGCAAAGCCAACGACTGCCGCCGGATTTCGATCAACCGTTTGACCATTAGCAACATCGAGCCGGGCTGAGCCTGCTGCACAGCCACGTTCACCTGCGCGTAGTCGTTGGCCAGGGGCAGCCAGGGCGTAGCGTCGGGCGGGCAAAAGCCGGCGTTGGGGTCCGCGCTCCACTGCATTGGCGTCCGTTCCGGGTCGCGGCCCAGCCCCAGTCCCGGCACGTTGATCTCCCAGGGGTCCTGTACCCGGTCGGGTGGAATCTCGACGTTGGTCATGCCGATTTCATCGCCGTAGTAGTTGATGGGTGTGCCGCGTAGCGTCAGCAACAGCATGAGGGCCACCCGGCTTTGGGCACGGCTGGCGCGGCTGGCAATGCGCGAGACGTCGTGGTTGCCCAGCACCCAGTTGGGCCAATCGTTTTCGTCGAGCAGCGCGTCGTATTGGTTGGCCAGGTTGCGGATCGATTCGGCCGTCCATTCGGTGCGCGGAATGTTGGTGTTTTGCGGCAGGTGGAACTCGTCGTTGTCGCCGTAATGGGCTGTCAGGTCAGCCAGGGGCAGGTTCATCTCGCCAATGAGCAGCTTGTCCTCATACTCGTCGGCTACCTGGCGCAGCCAGCGGTTGAGTTGGTGGGATTCGGCCGTATTTTTGGTGTACTGCTCAATCAGCCGCTTGCTGGGATCCATGCCCGGCTGCCAGTCGGGGTTGGGCGGATTGTCGCGCAGGCGGCGGTCTTTCATGGCCCGGTAGACCACGTCCACGCGAAAGCCGTCTACGCCTCGCTCAAACCAGAAGCGCAGTACGTCCAGCATGGCCTGGCGCAGATCGGGGTTATACCAGTTGACGTCCGGCTGCTCGGCCAGAAAGGAGTGGAGGTAATATTGGCCAGTCGCCTCATCCCATTCCCAGGCCGATTGGCCGTCAAAACGGCTGATCCAGTTGTTGGGCGGCCCGCCGTCCGGGGTCGGGTCGCGCCAGATGTACCAGTCTCGCTTGGGGTTGTTGCGGGAGGCGCGGGATTCTAAAAACCAGGGATGCTGATCAGACGTATGGTTGGGTACAAAGTCGAGGATGACGCGGATCTCCCGCTCGTGGGCGGCAGCGATCAGCGCGTCCATGTCGGCCAGCGTGCCAAAGAGGGGGTGGATGTTGTTGTAGTCGCTGACGTCGTAGCCAAAATCGGCCATCGGTGAGGGGTAGACGGGCGAAATCCAGATGGCGTCTACCCCTAGCCAGTGCAGGTAGTCGAGCCGTTGGGTAATGCCGGGCAGATCGCCCACGCCATCCCCGTTGCTGTCTTGAAAGCTGCGCGGGTAAATGTGGTAAATCAGGCCGGTCTGCCACCAGCGATAGGCCGTAGCATGAAGCGCCTGTAAAGGGGTGAACAGCGTTTTAATGTCCATGTGTATGCGTCTGAATAAGCTAAGATCTGGTTCCCGGTTACGGTGAATGTGGCCTGAAGCCCGGCGCTGGACTGGCTACTCATGGTGCCGTCTCTCCATCAGCTCTTTCTTTAGCCATCGCAGCCTCAACGCCTACAAACTGGACGATTTGGACTGGAAGGCTTCTGCGCCAAACGAAACCTAGTTTCTGGTATAACCGGATGGCTTGAGCATTGTCTGAAGCGACATGCAGAAATGGACGCTCGCCGCGCTCCAACATTTGGGCGATCAGGTAGTTGACGAGTTGCGTTGCATAACCGCGCTTGGCAAATGCCGGGTCTGTACACACCCCACTGATTTCACAATATCGGCCCGGATGCAGTCGCTCGCCAGCCATGGCAATCGGCCTGCCCTCTGCCCGAATACCGATATAGCGACCCAGCTGTATCGTCCCAGCCAGAAAGGGTCCCGGACGAGTGATGTCTACCAGACGCATCATATCTGGCACATCAGCTTCATTCAGCTCATGAATGTCGTAATCGGTTGGACTGTCAATTGATGTTCCTCGATATACATACTGCTGAAAAGCCGTATCTGATGCAAATTGGCTCACAAAACCTGACGCTTCGGGCAAGGGAACATTTGGGACGAAAACAGATTCGCCAACGGACATGAGTTTTGCCAACGCAGCCCAATCCGGCCTGGCCTCATCCGGGAAACCGGCAAAGTCCGCCACGTCTGGCGGATATCGTTTTGCCGCTGCGCCGCCGATAGCCAGAGAGCGATGATTGCTGGTCAGCGAATGCCAAATCGGATTATCAAGGAGGTACTCATCGTCTGGTTGGCGTACTGGTTCCATGTCAACCTCTCATATCTATCGTGCGCCTCGGCTAGCGTGTGGCAAAGGCGGCCCAACGGCCGTTTTCCCCACCAAATCACAAAACCAACAACGGCTGCGGTGCGGCCGTTTCTCGTCACCTTCCCCGCTCTATAACGTAAAATGGGGGTATGGATGGGAAAACGGCCGTTGTGCGTGAGGTCCGCTTAACGCCCGCTTCAGCCGCGCTTCACGTCGGCTGCAAGCCCTGTTAGGCGGCATTGGGATGACTATTCGATTGCCTCCCAGCTTTTTTTGCTGCGAAATTGCACAACCATCATAACGATGGCAAGAATCAAAAAAATTGTTGACACCACACCAGTAACCCAGCCAATGGCGTTTAGAGTGGAAGTGGCTGCTGCAGGTAGGTTGTCTTGAAGCAAAGCAACTATGCATCCCAACGCTAAACCAGCAAATGTTCCAAATAATGTCAAGCTAAATGTTGAAATCCAACCAAGTTGGGCATAAATATTGATTTCGGATTCCGTAACGGAATAAAATGTACTTTTACGTTTGGGGAATTCAACTTCCAATCTGTCTGCAAGGGTTGATGTATCCGCGAGTCGTTGACGCACAATTTGTACTTGGCTATCTCCCACTATAACATTTTGAGATATTCCACGTACATTTTGGGATGAACGCACATTTGTATCTTGAGAAGATGGATTATCGTTGCTCATTGCTTATCCTCCTTCTCAAAACCAATTTGTGCTTGAGGAAATCGCTTCCTCACTCTTTCAATAGCTCCTTTATGAATTGCTTCCGTTTCTTCTTCGCTTAAACTTTTTACGACTACGCTATTTTCTAGTAACCATTCCAGCGTCCCTTCAAGCACAGCAATTCGATACTCTATTGCCACGTTTTCTCTTCCAGAAGCCTGACTGTCACTTGATACTCCGTTCAATTCATCTTTTTTACTTTCACTAATTCTGCTGACAAGTTCGACAACATCATTTAGACCAGACAAAAAAGCCAAAATCCCTGCGAGAGCGGCCCCCATAATTATAATATAGGTCATTGTTGTAGTTGTAAAAAGGGTTGTTGAAATTATCAGAGCTACCACGGTCAAAATGGCAATCAGCACAAGAGCGACTGAATAAGATCTAAGTCTTCGCATTGATCCACCTTATTGCTTAATCGAATCATTACCAGCTTTATTATCATGTCCACCGTTCAGTTGCTTAAGCTGCACGCTCGTTTCCTTTGGCGCGTCAGCTTTAAGCCGTTGTTAGGGCGGCGTTTTGGTTTGCAGAACGAACAAGGATTCATGCGGCGCGGAGCTTGCGGAGCCGCCGCATAATCCTTGTTGAACTAAGCCGCTCCAACTTCGAGATGGCGGCTTACCATTCTATATGGAATTTAATCAAGCAAG
>SLGK01000237.1 GCA_007123775.1 Anaerolineae bacterium
AGGTAAATCGCTTTTTGGGGATTGGGTTGGTCTGACATGGGGGAACCTCCTTTGGGGGTGATTGGGGGTGAATAAACGTAAAAAGGCCGGTCCAGGCACAATGCCCGAACCGGCCTATTTATCGCCCCGCCTACGGCCAAAAGGCCGTCAGGGAGGTTGGTTGTCCTTCTATGCTGCTCTATTTATGGGATGTGCTTCGCATAGGACTGGCGAGGAATTGAAGGATATTGGTCTTACAGCGATATTTCGACGACATTGGCCAATCCATTCAGGGTGACAATCATCTGATTCAGCACGTCTCGCCCTAAAAACGGGGCACTCTCCGTAGGCTTGGCCAGGACACGTCAAATGGTTCCTCCATCAGCAGCGGTATCCGATCTCACAACCAGTTCAGCGACCGGCAACGCTGGGCCATAGGCGTAACTGCTATCGTTATTTTGGGTGTACCTCAGGCTGGCTCAACGGAGCGGGACGAGCGATTGACAAATTCTTCCACGGCCGTTTCATCCTGCACAAAACGATCGCGGGCAGATTATCGACCGCTGACCATGACCGTATCGGGAAAAACTGTCGCAGACGGCTTCGTCTGCTATAATCACCAAAACGATAATATGCTGATAAAGGAAGGCAACCATGCGTAAGAAACGTCCTCAAACCAGACGACGCACCCGTAATATTAAGAGAACACAGACAGATCCGATCCCTGATCGCCGGGCGATGGATAAGACGATGGCCGACATTGTCCGTCTGCTGGAATCACAAGAGTTCGATTCCTTAGATGAGGCCAACGCCTATTTGCAGAAGGTGCTGGCGTCGGGCCAACCAATGCCCTCGCCAGCGGCACGCACGCCGCTGGATGAAGCCCAGGAACGGATGTATGAAGCTTTTGAAGCGTCTGGCAAACGGCGCGTCCAGCTAGCCAAAGAGGCACTGGCCATCTCCGAAGATTGCGCCGATGCCTACGTGCTGCTGGCCGAAGAGTCGGCCAGGTCGCTGGCCGAGGCACGGGATTTGTATGCTGCCGGCGTCAAAGCCGGTGAACGCGCTTTGGGTGAAGCGCTGTTTGAAGAAGCGGTTGGTCATTTCTGGGGGGTAGTGGAAACACGGCCGTACATGCGTGCCCGCGCCGGGTTAGCCAATTGCCTGTGGCAGTTGGGCCAACGGCAGGAAGCCATTGACCATTATCAGGAAATGCTGCGGCTCAATCCCGGCGATAACCAGGGGATTCGTTACATCCTGCTCACCTGCTACCTGACCGAGGGTATGGATGCGGAGGCAGAACGTCTGCTGGGAGAATATGATGATGACGCCTCAGCCACCTGGCTCTACCATGGGGCGTTGTTGCGCTATCGTCAGGCTAAGACGGGCGAGGAAGCTAACTCTCAATTAGCGGAAGCGTTAGACTACAATCCACATGTGCCCGCTTATCTGCTGGGACGCAAGCGGCTACCCCGACAGTTACCACCTTACGTTGGGTTCGGTGACAAAAATGAGGCTGCGGCCTACGTGGCCGAAGCCGCTCATTTGTGGGCACAGGAAGAAGGCGCATTAGACTGGCTGCGGCGCATGTCAACCTAAATTACGCTCAGCGGTTCGGCGGGGTAGCCCCCTCCTGCTGCTGGCCCCGGCCCTGACCTATCTTTCCGGAGAGCGGGTGGGGCTGTCGCTGGCTGAGTGGGAAGTTGATGGGGTGGTGGCGTACCCTTTTTCGCTAAACAGGGTCAGGATTGTGCGTTCCAACTCATGCCGTACAAAAAATGACGTGTGATTTGCGGACACCTGGTAGAGAACATGAACCTGTTAAGACGACTGTCTATCAAAATTGAACCCAACCTAGCCCAGGAAAACCAGACCGTACAGCAGTTTGCCCTGGTGGAAACCTTTGGCATCCTCTGGTCTATCCCCTGGCTGACAGCGGCGCTGGTCTGGTTGGCGCTGACCACATCCTGGTCGTTATTACGGCAGGAGTGGCTCATCTTTTTGCTGCTGTTGGCGCTTTACGCCATCTTTATCGCCCTCTCTTTCACCTTTCGCCGAGAGGCGGGTAAAGTTGTCAGACCCTCATCGGCGGTTCCATGGAGAGCCTGGCCTCCTGGTCGGCCGTTCTGATATTTGGACCAACTGCCATCTGGTTGGTCATTCTCTACCTGCTGGCCCGCACGGTCTATACCTGGCCCCGGCTGATTGCCAAAGGCTGGCGCCGTACTACGCTGCTAATGAATCTGGTGCAGCCCTTGGCGATTTCTACTTTTTCGACGTTGCTGGCGCTCTGGGTTTACGGCCGTTTGGGTGGCGTAATTCCTTTGCCTGGCCTAGACTGGTCGGCCTTATGGCCGGCCGCTGTGGCCACGATTCTATTTGTTTTGTTTGGCCTGGTATTGATAATTCCGGTCCTTTATGGCAACAATTGGGCCTTGCAATCCCTGAATCAGGAAGTCTATATCAGCCCAGCCGACGCGCTGCGCCTGGTTGTTTTTGCCCAGGGATTTAATACCGCGACGCTCCCCTTTGCCATTCTGGCCGCCGGTCTCTATGCTGTGCATGGTGTGGGCATTTACCTCTTCTTTATGGCCGGGGGTTTGTTGGTCAATTTCCTGGCCTATCGCTTTAGCCAGAGCCTCAACCAACAGCAGCAGAGGGCGCTGGAACTGTCGCTACTGGAACAGTTGGGTCGAGATATGTTAGCCGCGCCGCCCAACCTGGCCACGCTGCCCGACCTGCTGGAACAATATGCGCCCCGCTTGACGAGCGGGGCGGCCATTGCCGTCTGGCTGGATTATCAGGATTTTTTGTACCAGTACCGGTCGAAAGCCCTGACCGATCTGGCCGAAGCCCAGGCCACGCTAGCGCAGCGGCTGGCCGAGAAGCCGGAACTGTCCCACGTTTGGCTGGCTGAAAAGGAAGAGCGCCGGCCGCTGCTGCTGCCGGTTTTGGGGGAAAACGGCCGTTTACAAGGGGGCATTTACACTGTCTTAAACGAGGAAAGGGCCAGCAGTCTGTCGGCCCTGCAAGCGCTGGCCTCCCAACTGGGCGCGGCCGTTCACCGGGCCATTGCCTACGAGCAGCTTATCAGCAGCGAAAAGATGGCCCGTGAACTGGAAATCGCCGGTAAGATTCAAGCCAGCTTTTTGCCCACGGAACGGCCAAATCTACCCGGTTGGGAGATTGCCGTCACCCTCATTCCGGCACGGCAAACGTCGGGCGACTTTTACGATTTTGTGGAGTTGGGGAACGGCCGTGTGGGCTTGATCGTGGCCGACGTAGCCGACAAAGGCACTGGGGCCGCCCTCTACATGGCCCTCAGCCGCACCCTCATTCGCACCTACGCCCTCCAATTTCCCGACGAGCCGGAACGCGCCCTGCAAGCGGCCAACGAGCGCATCCTGGCCGATACCCAGTCGGACCAGTTTGTGACCGTCTTTTACGGCGTCCTGGATAGGAATACCGGCTGCTTGACCTATGCCAATGCCGGCCATAATCCCGGTCTCATTGTCGGTGAGCAGGTGCAAGAGCTGGGCAATACCGGCATTCCCCTGGGCATGTTTCCGGGCATGAGTTGGCGGCAGGCGCAAACGCAGTTGGCGCCCGGCCAACTGTTGCTGCTCTACACCGACGGCATTCCTGAGGCGACCAACAACGCCTACGAAGAGTTCGGCGATGAACGCCTACAGCAAATTTCGACCACGCACGCAGGCCAACCGGCAACGGCCGTGCAAACCGCCCTGGTAGACGCCGTGCAAGCCTTTGCCGGTAATGCACCCCAATCAGACGACATCACCCTCTTGTTAGTCAAACGCACAATAGTTGACTAATCTTCCATAAAAGGTAACTGCTCTCCGGGGATTGGACCAATTTCAGGCACACAATTGGCACATTCACCAGCGAAAATTGGTCCAATCTAGTTTGGTAGTTACTGGCAAACTATAGCTGGCTGGTACCAGGCATCATGGCTCCGGTACAGGGCCAGCATCCGGGGGAAAGGGCAGGCCGTTGGGCATGTTTCGCAGTTGGTCACAGCCAACGAATTTCACATCCTCCCAGACAAAGCCCTCCGCTTCAAAGGTGGGTATATCCCGAATCCAGCGCTTCTGGCCGTCTTCCAGGGCGTAAATGTGTGGGCTTTGCTCACATTTGAGCAGGACGTAAATGGGACGGCCGTCTTCAAATCGGTTCAGAAAACTATCCTCTACCGCATTCACCTGTTCCCAGCGATAACCATGCCATTCAAACGCATCCAGGGTGGTAATCCAGCGCTTCTGGTTATTTTCCAGCACATAGATCCGTTCACCGCTACCCTTCATGACCAGGCCGTCTCGTATAATCAGGGATTGCACGTCGGGCATAGCGCGGGCCAGGCTGGTGCCGAACCGGTTGTAGGGAATGTTGACGATCAGGATGAGCAGAGCCAGCCCCAGAGCCAGCCGGGTTAACATGCGGTCCAACTGCACCGGCGGCAGCGGGGCCGGTTCTACCGATTCCGGTGCGGGCGGAGAAACGGCCGTTTCTGTTTCATCTGTTACGGCTGCTGCCGGCGGTACGGTCGCCGCTGGCTGTGGGGTCGTTTTCGGAGCCGACTCAGCAGGCGGTGGTTGTGGTTGTGGGTGAGGTTCTGAAATGGACCGGCCCTGTCGCCGAGGCAGCCGGCTGTAGCGATCTTTGTCCGCCTGCCGTGCTTGCTGTCGTTCTATAAGCGCATCCAGCAGCAGGTCGAGAATCTTGTCGGTGGTGGAATCATCATCTTTTTTCATGATTTGCTCCCAGCCTACTGCACAATGAAAAAGCCCAGCACTTCACCAATGCTGGCAAAGATATTGGTATAAAAGTTGCCACCAAGCTGACGAAACAGTTCAAACTCAATGCTGGGCGCGCCGATAAACGGCCGTATTGTCCAGGCCAACTGACTGCCAACAAAGGCGTACAGGAGCATCCACAGGCGCAGCACGCGTCGCCGCGCCTGTTCCCCTTCCGCTTCACTGGCGACAATACGCATCCCCTGACTTAAGAAGATGACGCCCATAAAGCCAGCTATAGAGAAGATGGCCACGTTGAGCAGCTTGAAAAACTGGTATTGGCTGGTCGTCAGCAGGAAAAACAGGGTAATAGGGGCAAACGAGAGTAAGAGTACGGCCGTTACGGTTACGGCCGTTAGAATCAAGGCTACATTTTGGGTCAGGCTTTGGCTAGACCCAAACAGCACGTTGAAAAAGTAAAGGGTAGGGGCGCAAATGAACAGCGTCGCCAGAAAGAGAATGGGCAGCTTGATGCCAGAGCTGAGCGCCTGCCACAGGCTGTGGGTAGACCCCAGTACAGCCCCGTACAAAGCCAGGAACAGCAGGCTGGAAATGAGCATGGCACGCATCTTTTCCGGCAGGCCAACGCCATCCCGGATTTCATGAAAATACCGGTTGCGGTTTCGCAGAATAGTCTCAATGACACCTAAATCGTTCATCGGTTATCTCCTTCGTGGGTAGGGAAGTCGTTACCAACTGGCACTGGTTGGTAGAAGGGCAAACATCAGACTGAGAAGCCAGAAAAAGCTCCAGCTTACCAAAGCGTAATGCCAGCGGTGAAATTGATGCCATGGGATAAGCAGGGCGGCCATGGCTACCAGCCAGAATACAGGCTGCATTAAAGCCTGCTCCCAGCCAACGGCCGTGCCGTCCGGGGCAAAAACCAGCCAGCGTAGCAGCAAGGCCGCCGTGACGGGCAAAACGCAGGCCAGGATGGCGTCGGCCGATTCCCACTGAAGGTGAACGGCTTGCAGTTCCTTACCTACTTCTACCCCGCCAAAACGCTGCGCAACCTTAAGCATGGCTACTGTTTCATCCTCGCCTTTGGCTACGGCCGTTTCCAGCGCATCTTCCAGATGGCAGCGCAGCTCCAGCAGCAGCTCCCGTTTCGTCTCCTGACTGACTTCCAGCTGCTTGCTTACCTCAGCCAGAATTTGTTCTATCGTGGCCTCAGCCTCTGAGGTCTCAGCCTCTGAGGTCTCAGCTTCTGAGGTCTCAATTTCTGCGGTCTTAGCTTCTTTTGCTTTCATGCTTGGACAATGATTTCCTCAAGTTTTTGCATAAAGGTACGCCACTCAGCCGACTGCTCGGCCAGATAGTCCCGGCCGGCCGGGGTAATGGCGTAATATTTACGACGGCGACCGGTTTCCGCTTTTTGCCACTGGCTGGTCAGAAACCCTTCTTTCTGCAAGCGATGCAGCGCCGGGTACAGCAGCCCCTCTTTCATGTCGAAGTAACCGCCGCTCTGACGTTCCAACTCCTGGTTAATCTGATAGCCATACATGGGCTGGTCGGCCAGCAGTGCCAGCAACACCAGATCGGTGCTGCCCTTGCGCATCTGATCGCGTAAGCTCACAAGCTGCTCCTTGTGGTAACGGGTAGAAACCGTATACCTAACTTCCTGATGTATTGAAGCAAAGAATAAAGGAAATGGCGTGGCTTGTCAATAGGAGGCTGCCGGGCGTAGGGTGAGCGTAGAACGGCCGTGGCGTAGCAGTGATCTGTAGGTAGGCACTGACTCAACAAATTGAACCGCCACCACCACCTGCCGCAACGCGGCCATCGTCTCCCGCGCCAGGGATAGGCCAAAGAGCCATGGTCGCCAGCAGAATCCGGTGCCGCTACTGCCTGGCATACTACTCGGTTGAGCCAGTGTCATAACTGTCGCATGACATTCTACACAAACGCCCCATTTAGCCTTGACAAAATAGCTGCCTGTTATATAGTTCAATCATCATTAAACTATTAGCGATATAAACATGAAAGAAATCTCCCCACCCACCAACATTCCCGATTTGGCCGCCCGCCTGAAAGTCTTGGCGGAACCAAAGCGGCTGCAAATCCTGAACTTGCTGATGGAAGGCGTCCAATGCAACTGCGAACTGGGCGATTTTCTGGAGATGACCCCTAGCCTCATTTCCCACCACCTGCGCGTTTTGCGCGAGGTGGGGCTAGTGGATATGGAAAAGGACGCCCTGGACGGCCGTTGGATCTACTATTCCGTCAACAAGGCCGCACTCCGGCAACTAAACGAAGCGTTCGGCGCCTTCTTCCAGCCGGAGCGCATCAAACCCCGCCATTACGCCTACGGGCCGCAAGCCGCTTTCTTGCCCCTGTCTGAGGTGGAAACGGCCGTCTAATTTTTTTATCAAGATAGTTCAACGGAAGTTAAACTAACGTCTGGTCAGACAAACAAAACAAAAGGACAAACCCTATGGCTGAGTTTCTAGAATTTACACTGGACAAATTTACCTTCAAGGTAGCTACCGACCGCTTTTACAATCCGGAAGGCGTCTGGGCTAAAGCGGACGGTAATCGCATAACGGTCGGCGTGTCCGACTTTTTCCAGCAGCATCATGGCGATGTGGCCTTTGTCGAAGTGGCGGCAGAGGGCACGGCCGTTGCCGCCAACGATGAATTTGCCACCGTTGAAACCATTAAAGTAGACATCGAGCTTTCCTGCCCTGTCAACGGCACGGTGGTCGCCGCCAATGAAAAGCTGGAACTGGAAGCGGAAGTGATCAATCAGGACCCCTACGGCGAGGGCTGGCTGGCTATCATCGAAGCATCTGATTGGACGGCCGACCAGGCCAACCTGATGACGCCGGAAGCCTACTTTGAGCATATGAAAGTCCAGGCCCAAGAGGAGGCAGGAAACCTATGAGCAAAAAGATCGTGATTGTACCCTGCAGCGGCATTGGCAAAACCTATGGCACGGTCAGCCGTGAAGCCGCTTACGAAGTGATCGAAGAGCTGCGCCCGGAAACGTCCCAGTTGGTGGCCCTTTCCATGCTGGTATTGGGTGAAGAAAAGGCCCGCGCCGCCGTGGCCTACAGCCCGGCTATTACCATTGATGGTTGCAAGCTGGCCTGCGCCACCAAAATGGTGCAAGAAAGCGGCGGCCAGGTCGCCCGTGATTTTGCCGTGCTGGATGTATATAGACAAAATCGGAAACTAAAGCCCCAAGGCATCGCCGAACTGAACGAAGGCGGGCAGCAGTTGGCCCACGTCCTGGCCGAAGAAATCAGCGTCGTGGTTGACGCGCTGCAAGGAGATGAAAATGCCTAAATTACCGCAGAAGAAAGTGGGCATCGTGGCCTGCTCTGGTGAAGAATTGGCCGAGGGGACGGTGACAAGGCTAGCCGCGCTCAAGGTGCTGGAAGAATTGCGCCCTGACGACACCGTGACCATCTGTTTGCCGCTCTTTTTGGCTGGCGGCGAAGGCGACCGCGCTTTTGCCCGCTTTTACCCGACCATCGCCGTAGACGGCTGCGAGCTGCGTTGCGCCGCTCGCGCCACGGAACAGTATTCCGGCAAACCGGCCGCCAGTGTGGTGGTGACAGACATAGCCGCTCGCTGTGGTCTAAGCCAGATTACCGGGCTGCGCCGCTTGAATGAGGCAGGGCAGCAAGCCGTAGCGGAAACGGCCGCTACCGTGGCCGACCTGGTAGATACGGTGCTGGACAAAAAGTGGAGCCGCCGCGAAGGCCGCTTCACGGAGACAGAGCCGGTTGTTGCTGAAGAGCCGCAATCGAAAACGGCTGCCTCTTGCGCCTGCGGCTCCGGCATCCCGGTGCAGACGGTGCCGGTCAACGGCCAGCAGGTGTCGCTGATCGCCCTGCCGCCACTGCTGGCACAGTTTAAGGAGATGGGCAAACGGCCGTCGTCGGCAACGGCCGTCGAATTGTTAGCCCAGGTCAAAATCTATAACGACGTGCCGGCTGAAATGGAAGCCGATTACCAGGAAGCGCTGGCCCAGGAATATGCCCGGTTTTGCGGGGCAGAGGCAGTAGGGGCATGAGTAAAACGGCCGTTTACCACACCACCGTGCAATGGAAAGGGGAACATTGGGGCCACGTCGTCATGGGTAACGGGCCGGAGATGCCCTTCTCCGCCCCACCTGACGCGCACGGCCACGCCAATGTGCTAACCCCCGAAGATGCCTACGTCGCCGCCATTAACACCTGTGTCATGATGATGTTCATTTGGGTCACCGAGCGCTTCAAGCTGGACTTGCAGAGCTACGAATGCCGCGCCGAGGGCACCAAAGTCATTGCCCTGGACCGTACGGAACTCTTCACTGAGGTCCGTCTATGGCCCCAGATTCGCGTGGCCGCCAATGGGGAGAAAACGGCCGTGGTCGAAGCCCGCATCAAAAAAGGGCTGCAATCGGCGCAAAAGTACAGCCTGGTTGCCAACTCGGTGAAATCGGACATTATTGTTGAACCAACCATTGAAATCATTGAATGAAAAAGGAAAGAAAACCATGTTAACCATCAAAGTCTTAGGGCCGGGCTGCGCCAACTGCCAAAAAGTGGAAGCGGCCGCCAAAACCGCCGTCGCCAGCATGGGCGTTGAGGCCGAAATCAGCAAAGTGACCGACTACAACAAGATGATGGCCTACAACATCCTGGCCACGCCGGGCCTGGTCATCAATGAGAAGCTAGTCGCCGCCGGCCGTATCCCCAACGAAAACGAGGTGATGACCTGGATAGCCAACGCCATGTCGGCCTGATTTAATCATCCAGCGATAACCGCTAACTGAAGAAGATGAGTTGCACGGCCGAAATAACCAGCAGAACCTCCACCAACAGGGCGAATTTAGCCGGCGGCAAATAATCAATTAGCCGCTTACCGCTCCACGACCCGGCGACCATACTCAAACCGAGCAGCAGCCCGTAGGTCAACTCCGTCGGGCCAATGAGGGCGAACCGTTGATAGACCAGGCTCTTGGTCAGGTGCATGGCGACGGCCGTGACTGCTTCGCTGGCCACATACGCCCCGGCCGGTAAATTCAGCCCCAAAAAGAAAGCGGCCCCCAACGGACCGGCGCTGCCCACCAGTCCAGACAAAAAGCCGGTCAACCCGCCCCCGACCAGCAAACCCCGCTCGCCCACCTGAAACCGTTTCCGACCGCTGCGCCGCAAAATGACAATGGCGATTAACAGCAGACCAATCGCGGCGGTGATAAGCTGTTTGGGCGCTTCGACCAGCAGCCGCCCACCAATGAGACTGAGAGGCACGGCCGTCGCGCTAAAGTAGACAACCGGCCGCCAGCGAATTTCTTTACGACCAAACCAGACTCGCGAGCCATTGCCCCACAGTTGGGCAATCGTCAGGATAGGCACGGCCGCCTGCACCCCCAGCAAATTAGTCAGGACCGGCAGCAGCAACAGCGCCCCGCCAAAACCGGCCACACCCGATACCGTAGCCGCCAACCAACCGGCCAACAGCAAAAACAAAAGGGTTAAAGGTTCCATTCTCTAAATCGCCTCCAGGAAACGGCCGCGCTGGACGCGCAGCAGCAGTTGACTGGTCAGGCTCAAGATGGGCAGTTCGATCAGCGGGCCGATGACCAGCGCCAGGGCAATCAGCGGCTCGTCGGGGAAAGCGGTCAGGGCAATCGCCAGGGCGATGGGCGAGTTGCGGGCCAGCGTCGTGCAGCACAAGACCGCGTACTGAGGATAAGGCAGCCTGACCAGCCGGGCCAGGCTATAAACCAGACCAAAATTGACCACGAAAAAGAGCAGGATCGGCGGCAGCAGGGCCAGAAAGACGAGCGGATTTTCCAGGATAGCCGCTCCCTCTGCGGCAAACATCACCGTAATAGCCAGCCCCAAGAAAATGATTTGCCCCGGCTGTAGCCTGGGCAGCAGCGTTTGTTCCAGCCAGGCCGCTCCTTTGCGGTGGATAGTGAGGCGGCGTAGCAGAACGGCCGTTACCAACGGCAGCAGCAAAACCAGAACCACACTCTCAACCAGAACCAGCCAGTCCAACGGCACTAGCGTGCCCGCCAGCAGGAGCAGGTAAACGGGCAGTAAAACGAGCTGCAGTAGCAAATTCCAGGGGAGAAGAGCTGTGGCCAGAGGCACGTGGCCGCGAGCAATATGGCTAAAAACCAGGTACCAGTCGGTGCAGGGCGTCACCATGAGCATGATCAGCCCCAACCACAAAGCGGGCTGCTCACGCAAAAAGAGCCAGCCCAACAACCAGGCAAAGAGCGGATTCCAAATGAAGTTAACCGCCAGACTCAGACCCTTTACCCGACCGTGTTTGAAAGCGGCCGTGACCTGGCGCAGGGGCAGTTGCAGGAATACGCCCAGCAGCATCAGCAGCAAAAATGGCAAAATAAGCCGCCCGGCCCGCTCCCCAATCCAGGCTATCTGTCCCAGGGCCAGGCCGGTGAATACGGCCGTCAAAATAAGCGCCGGTTGCAGTTTTTCCAGTCGCGTCATGCAGATTCCTTATTGCTGCCCATTATACCAGCCAACGGCGTTTTCCACTGTCCCGCTTTGTCAGGTTTTCCCCTACAATTTTCGCGCCGATAGCGGGTTTTTCCCGATTCATCTCACGCTCCCTTTCCTCTACAATACATTTGTGAAATTTGGCACAAAGTGTGCCTGTCCAGCCTTTCACCATTCAAAGAACACTGCTCACTGCTCACTGATTACTATTCTCACCGCGGAGGTAACATATGTCCAACAAAGAGGAAATGGAACTGGAAGAGAGCGGCCAAAGTCGTCGCCACTTCCTGAAAAACGTACTCGGACTGGGAGGCGCGGCCGTTGTCCTGGGAGCGTATCAAGAGTTTGCCGATAATCCGGAACAGCTTCTCGATAACCTGGAGCAGGGATTAACGGCCGTAGCCCTACCCGACGATTTTGACCCCACCCAGCCCAACGACGTTCTAATGCGGATGCAGGCCGAACTGCGCCGCGCCCTGCAAAAACCGGTCAACGAGCGGCGCTGGGTCATGGTCATTGACCTGCGTAAATGTATTGGCTGCCACGCCTGCACCATCGCCTGCGTGGCCGAAAACAAACTGCCCCCCGGCGTTGTCTACCGCCAGGTGGTGGAAGATGAGATTGGAACTTACCCCAACGTCAGCAAGCGGTTCATGCCCCGGCCGTGCCTCCAATGCGCCAACCCGCCCTGCGTGCCGGTTTGCCCGGTCAACGCCACCTACACCCGTGCCGACGGCATTGTGGTCATGGATTATGACCGCTGCATCGGCTGCCGCTACTGCATGAACGCCTGCCCTTACAACTCCCGCTACTTCGACTTCGGCTTCAGCAAATATGATGAAACGCCTAAGCAGAACGACTCTGTTTTAGCCGAAGAAGGGGAGGTGATTGAATCGCTGCCTGCTTTTGAATATGGCAAAGCGCGGATTCGTCGGCGCGAACGCTCGCCCATTGGCAATGTGCGTAAATGTCACTTTTGCGCGCACCGGCTGGAAGTGGGCGAACTGCCCGCCTGCGTCTCAACCTGCATCGGCCGTTCAACCTATTTCGGCGACGCCAGCGACCCGGACAACCTGGTTGCGGAGCTGATCGCCAGTCCCAACGTCATGCGCCTGCGCGAAGAATTGGGGACGGAACCGAAGGTTTACTATTTAGTCTAGGTAGTCGTTAGTCCAGTAGTCATTAGTCTGGTAGTCGTTAGTCCGGTAGTCGTTAGTCAACTCAAGTGACTACAAGACCACAAGACTACTCGACCATAAAACCACAATACTACTTGACTAATTCGGAGGAAAAAATGGCAACTGAAACTGTCAAACAACCCAAGCAGGCGCGGTGGCAATGGACGCCTGATAGATTTTTATGGGCGCTCGGCATTGCCGGGCTGTTGGTGGGCGGCATTGGGCTGGCGCAGCGGCTCTTGTACGGCCTGCGCCCCACCGACCTCGGCTCGTTTGTTCCCTGGGGGCTGTGGGTGGCCGCTTATGAATATCTGGTCTGGCTGGAAGTCGGCTCGTTGTTCATGTTCACCCTGCTGGTTTATGTTTTCAAATGGAAAGAAGCCCTGCCCGGCATGGCCCGGATGTTGTATCTGACGGCGCTGGCGATTTTGGGTATGGCTCTCATTTTAATTGGCCTTGACTTAGGCCATCCCTTCCGCGCCTGGTACGTGTTGGTCTACCCGCAGTGGGGATCGCTGATGACCTGGATGATCTGGCTGCACGTCATTTATATGGGCGTGCTGCTGGGTAAATTGTTCATTGAGTTACGGCCGCCCTCCGAACAACTCAAGCGGATCGGCCTCATGCTCTCCTACGCCAGTATGCCTATGGGCATTGCCCTGGTGGTCGTGGCGGGCAGCGTTTTTGGCGTGGTCATCGGCCGTCCCGCCTGGCAAAGCAGCGCCCTCCCCCTCTACTTCTTGCTGTCAGCGCTGGTGGCTGGCACAGGGCTGCTGACTTTCCAATTTGTCCTGTTCTACCCCGGCAAGCGGGGCGAAGCCTATATGAATATGGCCCGTAAGTTAGGGCAGCTGCTGTTAGCCCTGCTCATTCTCGGCTTAATCTCCTCGGCGTTGGGCGGGCTGGTCATTCTTTACCCCGGCGTTCCCGCTCAGGCGACGGCCTTGCAACTGACCCTGTTCGGCCCCTTCTGGTGGGTTTACTGGATTCTTCACCTGGGATTGGGTGTCATTGTTCCCATTGCCCTGCTGTTGACCTACAGCCAGTCGGCGCGGCGCATTGGGTTGGCCGCCGGGCTGCTCATTGTCACCTTTATCGCCGTACCGCTGAACATCGTCATTCCGCCGCAGTTGGTGGTGGAGGTGGTGGAAAAGGGGTTGCGCAGCCAGGTACGTATGCTATCCTCGTCCAGGCGGCGCGTCACCCCGGCCAGATTGCCGGCGATTAAACCGCCGTGCCCATCAATCCGGTGACAGTCGCGGCAATCATATTCCTCCACAACCAACGCCCCGGCCGCAATCGGGTCGCTCAAATCCACCGGCTTGGTCAGGTTCAACCACCAGCGCGGCGGCGCAAAGGCCAACCAGAGAACGGCTATTAAAACAAGGGCCAGGCCAATGGTAGTGTTACGTTTCATGGGATGTCTCGTATTGCGTATTGCGCATTGCGTAATGGCTCTGTTCTACGCAATACGCAATACGTTCTACGCCTTCACCACCTTCACCGACGTGTCGTAAAAGACGGCGCTGGCGCCCACCCCCGCGCCGCCGACCGCGACACGGCCATGCCCAATTTCAAGTTGTCGGACGGCGAGATTGAAGCGATCCTGGCTTATTTACGAAGCATAGACGAATGACCAATGACGGAAGGAGACGCTCCGTCTTCCGTCCTCCGTCCTATTTGCGAGGGACTTACCAGTGACAGAATTACGGGCAATTTTAGACATCTCCGCCGCACAGCACAAGCACCTTTGTCCGCGCCAAGTGTTGGGAGCGCGGATTGGGCTGGCGGGCGGGGCGGCGTTGGGGCTGGAACTGCCCCGCCGGGACAAGCGGCTGCTGATTATTGTGGAAACGGACGGCTGCTTTGCCGACGGTGTGGCCGCTGCCACCGGCTGCACGATGGGGCATCACACCCTGCGGCTGGCCGATTACGGCAAAGTGGGGGCGACCTTTGTGGATGTGAAGACAGAAACGACCGTGCGCCTGGCCCCCCAGTTGGATATTCGGGAAAAAGCGCGTCAATACGCTCCCGAAGAGCCGAAGCGATATTACGCCCAACTGGTCGGCTACCAACGTATGCCCGACAACGAACTACTGAGCGTCCAGGCTGTCCGGTTGGCGATGCCGGCAAACCAGATTGTCAGCCGTGCCGGTGTGCGCGTCAACTGCGCCCATTGCGGCGAAGAAATTATCAATGAGCGGGAGAGCATGGTGGGGGAACGGCCGTTGTGCGCCGCCTGCGCCGGTCCTGCTTATTATGAACCGGAGGAGTTATTGTTTACAATAAGCGTCAAGGCTCCCAAGACATCTGTAGCGTGCGTTGATTATTCACACAATCTTGTAAATAAAGATTGATCAAGCTTTGATAAGGAACACCCGTGTTTTCCGCCATTTGCTTGAAATACTCAATGATATCCGGGCTAATTCGCAGCGTTATCTGCTTTTTTAATTGTTTTGCATATGGATTACGACGGGACTTCATCGCGGCCAGATTCCATTCTTCTTCCATTACCATCACCTTTGGTAGAAAGATGCTTCCTGCTTATTCGCCTTACGTGCTGAGATGAGCCGAATGACGCCTTCCTCTGCACGATAAGCGTGACAGATGATTAACAGGCGCAACTTTGCGCTAATGCCCAATAACAAGAAGCGATCTTCCCATTCAGAATGCTCGTCATCATAAAATTCGACAGCATTTTCGTCATAAAAAACAGTTTGCGCTTCTTCAAAAGAAATGCCGTGCTTCTGTAAATTCGCCGTAGCTTTGGCGGGATCCCAGGTAAAGCGCAACTGTTTCATACTGACAGTGTAGCTACATTGTAGGTGATTGTCAATGGTCTCGGCAAGCGGCCAAAATTGTAGGCGTCGCCTCCAGAAAAAGAGCGAATCTTGCCGATAATCACAGTTCGCTACCTCAAAGCTGTGCTATACCTAAGAGATGAACAAATCAGACGCCCAAGCTTACGTTCAGCGATGGGAAGCTGTCGCTGAAATTGAACGACAGGAACGCAAAGCACCCTCAGTTGCCGACAACTGGCGACAGCTTAATGCCATCAGGCACCGCGCCCGACGTTTGGGCATTACCCGCCAGGATGACGATGGGGAAATGGAACTATTCCTGTTGTGGGGCAGATTGAGAGCGGAGTATGCCACCAGGCAAATTGAGTAATAAGGAAAACTACATGTCACAAAAACCCCAGGCCCACAACCAATTTTTAACCGAATTTCCGCAGGTCGCCGACGCCTACCACCAGTTGGCCACGGCCGCTCACGACAATGGCCCGTTGGACGAAAAAACGCGCCAACTGGTTAAGCTGGCCCTGGCCATCGGCGACCGGCACGAAGGTGCCGTTCACGCCCACACCCGCCGCGCTTTGCAGGCGGGCATTTCGCCCGAAGAGATCAAGCACGTCGTCGTCCTGGCCGTCACCAGCATGGGGATGCCCAACGCCGTGGCCGCCTATACCTGGGTGAACGACATTTTGGAGAAGTGATTTTGGCGAGGCTCACCGCCCTCTGGAAACGGCGCTTTACAATTTCGACCGCAGACGGCGGACGGCCGACTGCGATTCGTCTCTTGCGCGGCGGTCGGCCGTCTGCGGTCGGCGGTCAATTTTGTAAAGTTGGCGTGAACGATACCATTCTTTTGGCGCTCGTCGTTCTGTTTTTGCTGGTCGGCTGCCGGGGGCCGTCGAATACGGCCGTCATCCATGTGGCCGATTTACAACCGTTACCGGAAGCCCCGGCAACGGCCGTCAAACCCCTGCGCGTCGCCGTCGCCGCCATCATCTCCCCCAGAGGCTCGGTGGACAGCTACACTCCCCTGCTCCAATACTTGCAAGAAGAATTAGACCGTCCCATTGAGTTAGTGCAGCGGCGCACCTACCGCGAGGTCAACGACCTGCTGGAAAGCGGCGACGTAGACCTGGCCTTTGTCTGCACCAGCGCTTACGTTGTGGGCAAGCGGGAATTTGATATGCAGCTTTTGCTGGCGCCGCAGGTGCAAGGGGACACCGTTTACTACTCGCTGCTCATCATCCCCGCCGACAGCCCGGCGCGGCAGATGAGCGATTTACGCGGCGCTGTTTTTGCCTTTACCGACCCCATTTCCACCAGCGGCCGTAATTATCCTATTTCACTGGTGCGGCAGTTGGGCGAAACGCCGGAAACTTTTTTCAGCCGCACCTTTCACACCTACAGCCACGACGACGCCATCCGGGCGGTGGCCAACCGGGTGGCCGACGGCGCGGCCGTGGACAGCCTGGTTTATGCCTTCGCCCTGGAGCGCGAGCCGGAACTGGCCGCCCAAACCCGCGTCATTCACCAATCGCCGCCCTTTGGCATCCCGCCGGTAGTCGTCAGCCCTGACGTACGGCCGCAGTTAGCCGCCGAGCTAAAGGTCGTTCTCCTGGACATGCACACGACGCCAGAAGGACAGGCTGCCCTGCAAGCAGCCGGGATTGACCTTTTTGTAACCATCGAAGACGAGGCGTATGACTCGGTGCGAACGTTGGAAACGGCCGTGAACACCCCACCTTAACGATGCGTATTCTATTTAATCGTCTCCTGGCGCAGTTTTGGCGTTTTGCCGGCGCTTTCAGCATTCGCGCTAAAATCATGGGCATTGTTTTAGCCCTGGTTGTATTGCTAGGGGTGGGCGTCACGGTTCAGGTGCGGGTCGTTTTTCTGCAAGCCTTAGAACAGCGGTTGCAAGAGCAGAGCGTTTCCGTAGCCCGTGACGTGGCCGCCCGCGCCACTGACATGATTTTGATCAACGACCTGTTCGCGCTGCACCAACTGCTCGAAGAAACCCGGCGCAACAACCCCGATCTGCTTTACGCCTTTGTTGTGGCCCCGGACGGGGCCATTTTAGCCCACACCTTTGGGCCAGGATTTCCGCCTGACCTGCTCGGCGTCAATACGCCGCAGCCGGACGACCACCATCAAACAATTCTATTGACCACCGACGAGGGAACTGTGTGGGATACGGCCGTGCCCATCTTCGACGGCCGTGCCGGTTACGCTCGCGTCGGATTGTCAGAGACCAGCATCCAGACGGCGCTGCGCCTCCTGACCAGCCAGATGTTGTTGACCACCGTCCTGGTCTCGGCCATCGGCATCGCCGCCGCCGCGCTGCTGACCTGGATCGCCACCCGCCCCATTTTGCAGCTTAAAAAAGCGGCCGAAGCGGTCGGGCGGGGCGATTTCAACCAGCGGCTTGACCCCTGGGCCGACGATGAAATCGGCCAGTTGACGGCCGCTTTCAACGCCATGACCGCCGAACTGGCCCAGGCGGAACGGGAACGGGCGGAACGAGAACAACTACGCAGCCAACTGCTAGAAAAGGTCATCGCCGCGCAAGAGGAAGAACGACGACGCATTGCCCGTGAACTGCACGACGAAACGGGCCAGGCGCTTACCTCGCTCATGGTACGGCTGCAAATGATGACCCAGCTATGCGCTAATCCGGAACTGAAAGCGCAAGTTGAGGCGTTGCGCCAGTTGACGGCGCAAACATTAGACAATGTGCATAATCTTTCGGTAGAACTGCGACCCAGCGCGCTGGACGATCTGGGTTTAACGGCCGCTCTGGAACGGTATGTTCAGGAGTATCAGCGGCATACGGCCATTGAGGTTGATTTCGTGATCATGGGATTGGACGAACGATTGCCGCCGCCGGTAGAAACCGCTCTTTACCGTATGGTGCAGGAGAGCCTGACTAACATCGCCCGCCACGCCCAGGCGGAAACAGCCAGCGTCCTCCTGGAACAACGGCCGGATCGGGTGCGGGCGATCATCGAAGACGATGGCGTCGGCTTCGATCCATTGGCGTCTATGAATGGTGAACGATTGGGGCTATACGGTATGCGCGAACGGGCCAAGCTGCTCAACGGCCAATTGACCATCGAATCCAGCCCTGGCCGGGGAGCGACCATTTACATTGAACTGCCGTTATAAGAGACAAGCGCGGAGACGTTATGGACGCCATTCGTATTTTGTTAGCCGACGACCACGCCGTTTTACGGGCCGGGCTGACGGCGCTGTTAGACGCTCGGCCTGACATGGAAGTGGTGGGCGAAGCGGCTGACGGCAGCGAGCTATTGCCCCTGGCCGAAGAAACGACGCCGGACGTGATTTTGCTCGATCTGACCATGCCCCGGCTGGGCGGCCTGGAGACCGTTCTGAGAGATTTACCCAAATATTCCTATTTGGTACTTTCTTCCTGCTTCACAGAATCGCCAACGCGACCTCTCCACAGGCTTCACTTCCCGCCGAACTAGCGGTAGTTGTTTCTCG
>SLGK01000328.1 GCA_007123775.1 Anaerolineae bacterium
ATGTCAATCTGGCAGGCAAATATCATCCTGATCTACTATCCATTTCAGAGTTGGCCCATATTGGGTCTTGACAAAGGTGACATATGTCACTATCCGGGTTTTTGCCAAAAACTCGGTTTCTCGGATGACGTTTTACGTTTCACGTAGTATGTCGGCGGCTCGTTTACGGCCGATCCAGAACACGGTCCCAAACAAAACCAGCCCCCCCAATAAAAAGGGGAGAAACCACTCATTGCCGCCGGTCCCATCGTAAAGGTTGGGATCGATTTCGCCTATTTGAAAGCGAAAACTGCCGCTAACCGGATGGCCATCAGCCGAAACGGCCGTCCAGTTGACGTTGTATATGCCCCGTGCTAACGGTGGCAGGGTGGCCACAAGCTGATTGGGATTTTGGGGATCGACAAAGCTCTCTACACCCGTTTGGGCATAAAAAGCGTTGTTAAACAAGCTGAGGCGACTTTCAGCCCCGATTGGCTCATTAAAGGTTAGGCGGATTTCGGTGGGGGGTGAAGCCAACGTGCTGCCGGGGGCGGGATCAGATTCTAATAATTGAGCATGGGCCTGGACCGAAACGGCCGTGGCCCACAGCGACATCACAAATAGAGTTAAGATTGATAGAAGCCAATAGGTACGGCGCATTCTCTAAATCCTTGTAGTGGGTGCAAGTATTGTAAAAGACCTGATTGTCCCGATCGACGCTTACGTCTTACCTTTCACCCCACCCATGTGCCAGCGTCTAGCTTTGCAACAGCGGTAGCAGCGCCTCATTCAATTCCTGAGGTGAGACGGGACCGCTGAATTTGGCGGCAATACGGCCGTTTTCATCCAGCACAAAAACCCACGGTTCCGTGTTTAGGCGCCATTCGCCCATTTCCGGCACAAGCGTCAAAGCCTGGAAGTCGTTGTAAACCTCGATGTGGATAAAATTGGCCCGCTCAGGACCCACCTCAGACCAAACCGTATCCACGCTGGCCAACACCGGTGTACACCATTCTGTCTGGCAAAAACCGGGCGTAATAAAGCCTACAACGGTTGGTTTGCCGCTGGCGATGGCGTCGGCTACCGTCATCTGGTACAGAGCCGGGTTGGTCTCATGACCAGAATTGAGCTGGTCCAGGTCAGTATCGGCTACCGTGCGGTTTTGGCTAGGTGGGGCAGCCTCACCGATGGCCGGGGCCAGACTTTGCCCCAGCACTTCGATGACAAAGGTCGTTTCGCTGCGGCTGCCGTTGGCGTGGGTAATGTCGGCCACCATGCCCCAGTAACCGCCGCGCTCTATTTGAGGATAGGCGACCCAGTAGGGAAATTCATAATCAGTATAGCCCGTAGCTTCACCTTGCCAGACGACCGTCTGATTCTCATCGTCGTTGATGTCAACGGCCGTCAGGTTAATCCGGGTTACGTCCCTGACCGCATCCGGACCGTCAAAGAGCATAAACGAGACGCGCGGCTCACCCGCACCAAAGTCGGTGCTGACCAAAATTATCTGATAGGGTGACAACGTTGGTACGGGTCCGGGCGGAGCGGCCGTATCGCTACAGGCCGTCAAATAGAGAGCAGCTATTATTGGAGAGCAAAGTAGGAGTAGACGTTTGATTAACTTCATAATTGTAACGTTATACGAACGGCGCAAGGCCGGCAACCGCCTCTAATCGTTTATTCGCCATTGTCTGGTTTCTGATTGTCGTTTGGCGGCCAACTGGCCAGGCCGCGTTCTACCCGATCACTGCCGATTTGCTGAATAAGTAGGTGGGCAATGGCCGCCTTTTGGCTCGATTCGTTCGTATCTGTGTCCGGCTGCGCCGCGTCCCGCACCCACTGGCATATCTTGGCGTTGTCGGTCACGTGCTGGCAGAATTGGGTCATCTCAGCCAGCGTCAGACGGTCCATTATCTGGCGCACAAGCTGCTCCGCGCTGCTGCCGCCCGGCGTGGCCTGGGCCGGCATCTCGTTCATGGCTTGATCAAGCAGCAGGTCTACGTAAGCCTGCCCGCCATTTTCCAAGATCATGAGGGCAATGCTGGCGCGGGCAAAACTCTCCGGTGCTTTGGGGTCCATCAGCCGATCCAATTCGGCCAGACGCTCCTCCTCTTCTTCTTTGGTAAGCGTGGCCCGGGCAATGATGGTGTACCAGGCGGTATCGTACAGTTGGGCCAGGGAGGGGTAATATTGGATGAGGCGGGTAACGGCCGTTCTTCTATTGTTCATCAGTTCCAGATCAATCTGGGTACGGCACAGGTTTTGAAACTGGTCATAAAGCCAGCCCAAATTCAGGCTGATTTCCCCGCCATTATGCCCCTTGCCAATTGGCTTGGCCAGCACAAAACGGGTGCGAATGATGGCCTGAAAGCCCACGCCCACCGTCAGCACTTGCAGCACCACATCCGTTTCCGGCATGGTGATGCGTACCAATACCAGCGCCAGAATAGCCGTGACCACGTTGACCAGAATCATAATCCTGGCCCAGCGCGTACTCAGCGCTTCACGCGGGTAGGTGGGAAACGTGGATGACAATTCGGCAATGGCCACGATGGCCCCCAAAGTGCCCACGACCAGATAAGGGGTCACTTTAAGCGACAGTTCCCGTACCTGTGCCTGTATCTCCACCAGCCAGGCCGGCGCGTCCACCGTCTCCGTAGGGAACAGCAGAAACAATGCCAGCCCCACAAAGAACAGGGCAGTTAACGCCAGCAGTAGCTTTTCCAGGCGGCTGTAGGGAGCCATATAGGGCGCAGTCGATGGGGTCATGGCCTATCTCCAGTTGCTCTGTTCCCGGCTCAAAATGCGGCGTGCCTGCCCGGTGATGGTCACAACCATGCCGTCCGGGCTGTGGCTGTCCTGGCGCAACCGCACCATGCCTGCTTCGTTGAGCGTGTGCAGCAGCGACATCGTCTCATTAGGCAGTACCCAGGTGGTCGCCGACACACGGCTGGGACTCATGGCCCCATTCTGGCTTAAAGTCTGCAAAATCTTGCGCTCGTTCTCTTCCAATTGTGGTGGAATCATCTTTAACTCTCCTGCTTTAACCCATTCAATAGTGACTATACAGTTTCAGCGTGGTATGCGCTACGAAATACGCAACACGCAACACGCATTACTTTCATTATACCAGCCATTGGGCTATTTGACTGATTCTTGGACCATACCACCGTGTAATTTCTATGAAATTGCTGTCTGCTGTTTCCCTTGACCCCGTTTGCGCTATACTTGAGGCTATGCGTATTTTAGAGGGAACAATTTCTGAGAAACTGACGTGGCGCGTCTGTGTCATGCTGGAACCGGGCATGCTGCTGGGTAAAATGTGGCAGCTTGGCTCGCTGTTGGCCAAAGCCAATAACGGTGAACTGATTTCGGTGGTGATGGTACACGATGAATCGGAAACATCGTTGACGGCCGGCCGGGAGATGGTCGCCCGCCTGCAAGAGGTACTGCCAGACCGATTGAAAAGCTACACCGTGCTGGCGCTGTCTCACGGCGATTACGAGGAAGGTATCGAGGAGTTTGCCCGAGAAGTGGAAGTGGATATGGTACTGGCTCGCATTGAAGATGCTAACCTCAAGCGGCTGAATCATGTTAACTGCACCGTGGGCGTGGTGCGGGGGGACATTCAACTCCCGGATGAGGAAACGGCCGTACCCGACAAAGAGGAAATCGGCCGTATACTCGTCCCCACTGTTGGTGGTCCTAACTCCATCCACGCCCTGCAAATGCTGCTCCCGCTCAACATTAAGTCCGAAATAACCGCGCTTTACGTCGCCCCCGACTATCTGGGCGATAACGAAGAGGCCCTGGGCCGGGCACGGCTGCGCCAGACCCTCCAATTCATTGGCGCCGAAGGCAAAATTAAGCCGAAGCTGATTACCGCCCCCTCCGCCATCGAGGGCATTGTTGAAGAAGCCAGCCACGATTACGACCTGGTGGTGCTAGGGGCCAGCCAGGAAGGGCCAATTGACCGTGCCCTCTTTGGCGACGTGCCGGGAGCGGTGGTACGTGAAAGCAAAAAAGCCACCCTTATTATCCGCAGTCCTAAGAGCCGTGTCAGTGGTGCTGTACTCACGCTAGGCTGGTACTTACAGCGCATGTTCCCCCCCATCCGGCTGAACCAGCGTACCGAAGCCTACGTTCGCATTCGGCGCGGGGCACGGGCCGATGTGGGCTATTATTTGCTGATTGCCTGTTCGGCTATCATCGCCTGCTTTGGCCTGATGCTTAATAGTGGCGCCGTCGTCATTGGGGCCATGCTGGTAGCCCCGCTCATGTACCCGATTGTGTCTACCGGCCTGGCCATTGTGCAGGGCGATCCTCGCTTTATCAAGCTGTCCCTGACCTCGTCGCTGCGGGGTGTTTTTCTAGCGATTGGCGTTTCCATGATCGTGGGCCTGCTCAACATTGGCGAACCATTGACCAGTGAACTGGCAGCTCGCACCCAACCCAATCTATTGGACTTGGGCGTGGCAATCTTTTCCGGCATTGCCGGGGCCTATGCTGTTTGCCACTCCGATGCGGCCGGGGCGCTGCCGGGCGTGGCCATTGCGGCGGCGTTGGTACCGCCGTTAGGCACCGCCGGGATCACTTTTTCCATGGGTCTCTATCCTGAATCATTCGGGGCGCTGCTCCTCTTCACCACCAACTTTGTGGCTATGAGCGTGGCCACTGCCTCGGTCTTCCTGGTGCTTGGGTTCCGGCCTACGCTGACCAAAAAAGACCGGCGGGCGCTGCAAGCCCGCAGTGTGCGGGTTGCTGTCTCGCTGTTGCTGCTTGTGGCAGGTGTGCTAGGCTACTCAACCTACCGGCTGGCCAGCGAAGCCTCGGTAGAATCCCGGATCAGAGACGTGACCAACCAGGCTATTCTGGAATACATTCACGAAGATGCTGAACTGGTCGATTATCGAGTGGTTGACCTTCGCGGCGGGGTGCTTCAGTTGCAGGCCACCGTACACTCACCAAATGATTTGCAGTCAGCGACCGTTCTCGAACTGCAGGATGGTATTGAAGCAGAGCTGGCTAGAGTTGGTATCGTAAACCGGGTCAGCCTCAAATTGACCTTGATTGAGGTAAAAATCCTGGAACCAGAGGCAGCAACACCTGTGTTTAAGACAGATTTGTCAGAACCATAGTAGTACACATCCGGGTAGTGCTTAGAGATCGTCTAAAAATAAGTTCCGCCCAAACCGGGAAGTAGTTGTTAGACTTAGTCTCACCAGTGAGGAGGGTTGCCCATGGCTCCACTAATAGCCCAACAACATGGCGGCACACTGGTTGCCGATGTCCTGGTGGCACACGATGTGCCCCACCTCTTTACCCTGTGTGGCGGCCACATCTCGCCGATTCTGGTAGCGGCCAGAGCGGCCGGGCTGCGCGTCATTGACGTGCGCCATGAAGCCACGGCCGTTTTTGCCGCCGACGCCACCGCCCGTTTAAGTGGGATACCCGGCGTGGCTGTGGTCACGGCCGGGCCGGGGGTGACAAATACGATAACGGCCGTTAAAAACGCGCAAATGGCCCAATCCCCCGTCATACTCATTGGCGGGGCCACGCCCACCCTGCTTAAAGGACGCGGCTCACTGCAAGACATCGACCAGATGGCCCTGATACGCCCCCACGTCAAATGGGCGCAGGCCGTGCGCCAGGTGAAAGAGATAGCCCCCACCCTGGCCCGCGCCTTCCAGGTAGCCCAATCTGACGTACCCGGCCCCGTTTTTGTGGAGATGCCGGTCGATTTACTTTACCCGGCAGAGCTGGTACGCGGCTGGTATGCCGAGGCCACGCCCCAGGGCAGCAGTCTCAGCAGTCGGGCCACGCGCTGGTACATCAACCGGCATGTTAAACGCCTCTTTGCCGGGGTAGATGGGGCGGCGGTGGCTGAGCCACTGCCCGTCACCATCCCCCAATATACCGAAGCGGAGATGCAGAAAACGGCCGATCTGCTCCACAAATCCCGCAAGCCGCTGCTGATCATTGGCAGTCAGGCTCTCTTACAGGCGGATCAGGTCGAGGCACTGCAAGCGGCCCTCATTCAGATGGGCATTCCGGTTTATCTCTCCGGTATGGCGCGGGGGCTGCTGGGGACACACCCCCTCCACATCCGCCACAAACGCTCCCAGGCCCTCAAGGAGGCCGACCTGGTGCTGCTGGCCGGTGTACCTCAGGATTTTCGGCTGAATTACGGCCGTTCCATCCCCCGCCACACCCCCATCATCAGCCTCAACCGCAGCAGCCTCGACATGAGGCTCAATCGCAAACCAACGCTGGGCATTCTGGCCGACCCCGGCCACTTTTTGCGCCAGTTGGCCGAACGGCTGCACCGGCGCGACGGCTGGCAGGATTGGCACACCCAGCTACAGGCCCGCGACGCTGCCCGCAACACAGAAATTGATAAGATGGCCCAGGCCCAAACCGACTATCTAAACCCGGTGGCCCTCTGCCAGCAAATTGAGGCCGCCCTGGACCAGAACAGCGTGATTATTGGCGACGGCGGCGACTTTGTAGCGACGGCTTCCTACATTGTGCGGCCACGTGGTCCGCTGCGCTGGCTAGACCCTGGTCCTTTTGGCACGCTGGGGGCCGGGGCCGGTTTTGCGCTGGGGGCCAAATTGTGCTACCCGGACGCCGAGGTCTGGCTGCTTTATGGGGACGGTTCGGCCGGCTATACGCTCAGCGAATTTGACACCTTCCGCCGCCACGACCTGCCCGTGATTGCCGTCGTGGGCAACGACGGCGTTTGGGCCCAGATTGCGCGGGAGCAGGTAGCCATCTTTGACGATGACGTGGCGACCAGCCTGGGCCATGTGGATTATGACGCCGTCGCCGCCGGTTTTGGGGCGCAGGGTTTTCATCTGAGCCGGGCAGCGGCCGTTTCTACTTGTTTGCAAGAGGCAAAGCGGTATGCCCGACACGGCCGTTCTGTCCTCATCAACGCCCTGATCGGTGAAACTGACTTTCGCAAAGGGTCGATTTCCATGTAGGTTGGCCTGAAACGTGATGTGTAGTGTGTAAGAAACCCTCAGGCATAACGCTATCACGCAGCACGCATTGTCCATCAGGATTTGGACTGACCGTGCGTGGCTCACCAGGCTATGCTAGAATTGAGCCAACGTAAGAGCGCTCTCTAGTTAAAAACCGTTATCAAGTGAAAAACCCATGACACAAACGATTGATCAACCAAAGCATGAACAAACGACGACTGAGCAACCAACAACTGCCTCACCAACAAGTGAGCCAATGACCGAAGCCAATGTTTCCCGGCCGCTGGAGCCGCAGCCCAGAGCGATTATTATCGGGGCCTCCTCTGGCATTGGCGCGGCGCTGGTCCATGAGCTGGCGCATAAGGGCTACCGGGTGGCCGCCCTGGCCCGGCGCGAGGCCGAGCTAAACCGGCTGTGTGAGGCGGTCAATGCCGCCCTCGGCAGCAAGCGAATTTATGCCTATCCCCATGACGTGACCGATTATGAGACCATCCCGGCCCTGTTTGAGCAAGTTACGTATGAGTTGGGTGGGCTGGACCTGGTAATTTATGTGGCCGGGGTGCAGCCGGCCGTCACCCTCGGCGAGTACAATTTTGAGAAGGACGCGGACATGATTCGGGTTAATCTGCTGGGCGCGATGGCCTGGCTCAATGAGGCGGCCATGCGCTTTGAGCGGGCCGGGGCCGGTCACATTGTGGGCATTAGCTCTATAGCGGGCGACCGGGGCCGGTCGGGTGCGCCGGGCTACAATACCAGCAAGGCGGGCTTCAACACCTACCTGGAAGCGTTACGCAACCGGCTGTCGCGTCACGGGGTTACGGTGACAACCATCAAGCCCGGTTTTGTGGATACCGTTCTGCTGAAAAACGCGCCCAAGACGTTTTGGGTCATTTCGCCGGAAACGGCCGCACAGCAGATTCATCGGGCGATTAGGCGGAAACGGCAGGTGGCATACGTCCCGGCCCGTTGGCGATTGGTCAGTCTTGTCATCAATTTGATACCTTCCTTCATCTTTCGCCGTATGAGCATCTAGCCAGTTGGGACGCGAGATGGGGATGCTCAACATCCTCAAGATGTGATTTTGTTCACATTGTCAGATTACGCGGTGGCGGGTAAGCTGTAGGGCATGAATTTAGATATGACGCAGACAATTGACACAGTACAGGATAATAGAAAAGCGGGCAGTGAACGGCCGTCTGCCAATGGCAAAGTGGCTGAAAGCGAAGCAACGGTGGTCCGTTTGGGCCAGGAGCGGCTGGAGCGCGTGCCGGCCTGGGGCGAAGCCAGCCACAGCGTCAGCCACGTTTACCGGCCCACTACTACCGACCAGTTGCGCCAGTTGTTCGCTCTGGCCCGGCAGACACAGCGCACCATCGGTCTGCGCGGCGGCGGCAACAGTTATGGCGACGCGGCCATGAATGATGAGAATATCCTGCTGGATATGAGCCGCATGAACCGCATTTTGGCGTGGAACCCGGAAAACGGCCGTATCAAAGCCGAACCCGGCGTCACCCTTTCCCAGCTATGGCAATACGTACTGCAAGATGGCTGGTGGCCGCCTATTGTCACCGGCACCATGAAGCCAACGCTTGGTGGCTGTGCGGCCATGAACGTTCACGGCAAAAACGCATACCAGATGGGTACAATTGGCGACCATATCCTCGAATTTGAGATAATGCTGCCCAGCGGCGAGATTCTGACATGCAGCCGCGACCAAAACAGCGACCTGTTTTACGCGGCCATTGGCGGCTTTGGGCTGTTAG
Source organism: Anaerolineae bacterium (assembly GCA_007123775.1). GTDB lineage: Bacteria > Chloroflexota > Anaerolineae > Promineifilales > Promineifilaceae > SLGK01. Next base: position 8,729 of record SLGK01000328.1, read on the forward strand.
GCTGTTTCACCGCCTTTACGCTCCAGCTCAAGCGCATTTACTCCGGCTACTTGTTAGTCGAAACGTGCGCCCAGCCTGATCTGGCCGGTATGTTTACCTATTTTGAGGAGCATGTTGATAAGTCTGACTATATTGTGGGCTGGATTGATGCCTTTGCCAAAGGGAAGCGACTGGGACGGGGAGATGTTCATAAAGCCAGCTATCTGCCGGCCGGGGCGGATCCTAATCCCAGCCAGAGTATGCGCCTTGATTTTCAGAATTTGTCAGACACCATGTTTGGCTTTGTGCCGCGCTCGATTATCTGGTTGATGATGCGGCCGTTTATGAACAACATCGGCACGCGCCTGATCAATACGGCCAAATATTACGCCGGTCATTTAGGCGGGGAGAAAAAGTATTGGCAAACCCACGCCGCTTTTCACTTTTTGCTTGACTACGTGCCCAACTGGAAAAGATCTTATGGCAAAGGGGGGTTGATTCAATACCAGCCCTTTATCCCCAAAGAAAACGCGCCAGAGGCTTTTGCCGCCATTTTGCGCCAGTGTCAACTGCGCGGCTTGCCCAACTACTTGACGGTGTTCAAGCGCCATAAGCCAGACGACTTCTTGATGAGCCACGCCCTGGATGGTTACTCAATGGCCATGGACTTTCGGGTAACGTCGCGCAATCGGGAGCGACTGGTGATGCTGGCGCGGGAGCTGGATGAGATTGTGTTGAAGGCAAACGGCCGTTTCTACTTTGCCAAAGATAGCACCCTGCGCCCCCAGGTGGCTGCCGCTTATCTGGGCCAGGAGACAATCGACCAGTTCCGTGCCCTCCGAGAACGGTACGATCCTGACCATATCCTGGAAACCAATCTGTGGCGGCGCATTTTTCCGTAAACAATCGACGCCGTTACTCGTAGCGCCGAAAGAAATCGTGTACGCCAATCAACGTTGCCAGCCGCAGGCCAACCGGCCGGCCGTCAGCCACCTCGGCGGCTACCAGCACTTTACGGCCAATCAGGCGCACCACCATTGCCCAATAAGGCAGCGTCATTTCCTCTTTGGGCAAAATCACACCACGCTGGTTTTCCTCATGGCCTGCCAGTAATTCTTCCAGCCTGACCATATACTTTTCCGCCTCGGGGTGGGTTTCTAGCACATGGGCTTTGAAAAAGGCGCGGATAAAGTTGCCTTCATTGAGTCGCCATACAAATTGAACGGTGAAGGTGTCGTCAGGTTGCAGTAATGTGGTCATAGTCTGAATAATGAAAAGCCGCTGCTCAGGCGAGCAGCGGCTTCGAAATTATGAACTTCTACGATAAGGTGGGAACGGCCGTTAGCGGATAGCCAGTTCCGTATTCTTGTCGAACAGGTGCATGTTTTTCATGTCCATTACCAGATCGACCTTGTTACCCACGTCCACCAAGAAGCGGGTATCAACCGTCCCAACGAAATTGTTCTTGCCGGAAGACAGATACAGGTGGAGTTCGTGACCCAGCAGTTCGATTACCTCAATAGTGGCCTGCATAGGGGCACCAATGATGCTCGGCGGTGAAAACTCCGGCGCATGAACGTGTTCGGGGCGGATACCAAAAACGACTTCTTTACCCACATAGTCGCCATACACCTGCTTCCGCTCTTCGGGTACTTCCACGCGGAAGTCGCCGGTGTCCACGATCAACTTGCCTTCTTCCCCTACCAGGGTTGCATTAAAGAAATTCATGCTGGGGCTACCAATGAAGCCGGCCACGAAAACGTTGTCTGGCTCATTATAGAGCGTGCGGGGCGAATCCATCTGCTGCAAAATACCGTCGTGCAGCACGGCAATACGGTCACCCATTGTCATGGCCTCAACCTGGTCGTGGGTCACGTAAATAAAGGTGGTTCCCAGTCGTTTGTGCAGCTTGCTAATTTCGGCGCGGGCCGAAACGCGCAGCTTGGCGTCCAGGTTAGAAAGCGGCTCATCCATGAGGAATACGGCCGGCTCACGCACAATGGCGCGGCCCACAGCCACACGCTGCCGCTGACCACCGGATAGGGCTTTCGGTTTACGGTCTAGCAAGTGGGCCAGGCCGAGAATTTCGGCCGCTTCTTTTACACGCTGATCGATTTCGGCTTTGGGGGTTTTACGCAGCTTTAGGCCGAAGGCCATGTTGTCGTAAACGCTCATGTGGGGATAGAGGGCGTATGATTGGAAGACCATGGCAATGTCGCGGTCTTTCGGAGGGACATCGTTTACAACACGGTCACCAATCAGGATTTCACCTTCACTGATTTCTTCCAGGCCAGCCAACATACGCAGGTTAGTTGATTTGCCACAACCGGAAGGACCAACGAAAACAACAAATTCCTTGTCCGCAACCTCCATGTTAAGGTCTTTTACAACGGTGACGTCACCGTAACGCTTGTATACATTTCGATAAGTTACACTTGCCATGTGCCCTTTCTCCTAGGATATTAATTGACTGATAGAAAATTGACTGAATACGTATTTTGTTGAGAGGCCCCCTGCACTTCGCTATCGTAATGCAAATTAAGTCCATTTTCCACGATACCAGGTTGCCTACTTAAATATAACCGCCTGAGTGCAAGCTGTCAAGCAAAACTCCAATATTACGTTAAGCAAAAATGGTCAGAAAAAGGGCCAGCAGGAACAGAGCAAAAGCGATGACCAGCAGCAGACCGTTGGCCCGCAGCGCAGCTAACCAGGAGGCGGGTTTGGCAGCGTTTGTTGACGACGGCCGTGTTCCCCGTCCGGCCAATGCTTCACGAAATATTTCAACGGAAGACGGCCGTTCATCCGGGTGCATGGCCATCGCCCACAAGACCGCCTCGGAGACATGCTCAGGCACTGTCTTGTTGATTTCATGCGGCGGGCGCAGCACCCGCGGATTGAGAAAGCGAGACTTGGCATCCGGGGGTGGAAAATCGGTCAGTAAATGGTAAAAGGTGGCTCCCAGCGCGTACACATCGGTACGAGCGTCTGTATGACCGCCATCGCCGCCATATTGTTCCAGCGGTGTGTAGAGCGCAGTGCCGCGCCCTTGCACCACGGTAATGGTGCGGTAATCATCGGCCGCCATCACTTTGACCAGGCCAAAGTCTACCAGCTTGATGCGGTTGTCGGGGGTCAATTTGATATTGGCTGGCTTGATGTCTCGGTGAAGAACGGGTGGTTCTTGTCGGTGCAGGTAGGCCAGAGCATCTATGATCTGCTCCGCCCATGACAGCACAAGGTCCGGCTCAAGCAGGTGGCCTTCGGCACGGCTTTGGTCTAGCAGTTGCTTCAAATCCTGTCCTGGAACATAATCCATGACCAGGTAGTCTCGCTCTTCATCAGAAAAAAAGTCGGATACTTTAGGCAGATTGGGATGGTCTAATTTGGCTAAAATGCTGGCTTCTTGTAAAAATTGGCTCTGGGCCTGCACCTGCATGGCTTCTGTGCTATCAACTTCTGGTTGAACTTCTTTAATGGCGCAGAGGCGTCCGGGCAGGCGTAAATCTTCGGCACGATAGACGTTGCCCATGCCGCCCTGACCAACAATGTTGGTCAGTTTGTAACGATTGCGTAGAATAGTACCATCTGGATGTGGTCGTAACATAGGTAAATCAGCTCAATGAAACCGGGTTTCTTGCCTGCTCAGCCCGGCTTCCAGTCTGTTTAAGGATGCAACCCATGGACGAAAAACCAGTTCTTATTGCTCGTGAAGGCCAGCTTACCGGTGAGCGCTGGACGATTGACGAAGATGAATTTGTCATTGGTCGTGGCAGTGATTGTCACATTATGCTGCCCGAACGCCAGGTGTCGCGCTATCATATTAAGATTTTACATGAAAACGGCCGTTATGTACTGCAAGATTTAGATAGCAAAAACGGCACGTATCTTAACGGCACACAGGTCAAGGGTAAAGCCGTATTGCAGGACGGCGATGAGATTCAAATCGCGCTCTGTGTCAAGCTGGTTTTTGTCGGCACGGGGGCCACTTTGCCGCTGACGTTTGATATGCCTACTCGTGAAGGTAATCTACGCATTGACGAAGCCCAGCGCACGGTCGAAATCAAAGGGCAAGAGCTAGATCCCCCTTTGTCATTGGCCCAGTTCCGGCTGTTGCAGCTCTTGTTCAAAGCAAATGGGGCTGTGGTCAGCCGCGATGCTATTGTGGAAACAGTCTGGCCCGGCACAGATGGCCTGGGCGTGTCGGAACAGGCCATTGATGCGCTGGTGCGTCGCTTGCGTGACCGCCTGGCCGAGCTGGACGATGAGCATAACTACATTGTCACCGTGCGCGGCCATGGCTTTCGCATAGACAATGAGCCGCATTAGGTGTCAAAGTAAACCTCCGAGTCTTCAAAAACCTCGGAGGTTCTGTTTACGGATTCAATTATAGTCGCGCCTGCACCATGCTCTTGATCTGCTGTAAACGGCCGTTTAGCTCTGGTTGATTGGCCTGGGCAAGCTGCTGGCCTATCAGGTCAATTACCTGCATCAGTTCGGGCGACACCAATTCCTGATTTTCATCGAGCAACTGGCGGCGCTGCGCATCCGTTTCCGCTTCTAGTAGCGCGTTGAGGAGCATCACCTCCGGGGGCAGTTGGCTCTCCATCTTTTGCACAATAATCTGATGAATCTGATTTAAGGCATCAGCTTCTGCCTGGTTGTTCTGCTGCTCGGCCTGGGCCAGTCGTGCCGACAGTACGTACATAAAGACATCATCGATTGCCTCGATATGCTGGGCTACGACCGTTTCTTTATCTGGTGCAGCCATAATCTCGTGCAGTAACCTGCTGGCTGCCTCAACCACCTGCTGTGACTGCTGGCGCATCTCGTTTTGCATGGCCAGTGCTTCATCACGCACCCTGGCCAGCCGGTCGGCCACCACCTGGTCGCCCGCCTGCTGCTTTTCGTCAATCATGTCCGTGATCATCTGGAAGAATTCGTAGGGCAGGGCACCCTGGGCCGCCAGCGATACGACCAGCGAACGCATCAGCTCTTCATCTTCCTCGTACGACAGCACATGGTCGCGCAGTAGTTTGGGCGTCAGGCCACCCTGTTTTTGGGCAGCCACGCTTAGCTTCTTCATAGCGATTTGCTGTTTTTCCAGGCGACGGCCGGCAGCCGTTTCTGTCATCAGCCTGGCCCGTAGATTGGTCAGATGCACAAGCTGCTTATCATCTTGCATCTGACCGGCCTGGTCCAGATATTGTTGCAGCATGGCAAAGAAGGTGGCGTCGATTTCTGAAGCCCGTTCCCGGATCAGATGTTCCTGGACGTCTCTGTCGGCGCGAATGAGCGTTTGCAGCAGTTGACTTTGTTTCTTCTGCCGCTCGATCATTTCTTTGGTAACCCCCTCGGTTTCCAGCACCTTTTCCATAAAGGTTTCCATGTTAATAATTTGCTGGGGCTGGAAAAGGTAGCCTTTCCGTTGTTCGGGGGGTAAATTGTCTACTACCTGGCGGGTTAAACGGCCGATCCACTGTTCCCGTTCCATCTGGTTCATGTTTATTTCGGTGGGCACGTAAAGCATAAACAGTTCATGCTGCGGATCATGGTAAACAATCGGGGTAGAGAGTTGGCCGGCTGCCCCACAAGATGGGCAAATGGCTACGTTAAGCTGGCCACTTAGTAACTGTTGTTTTAGTTCAGGCTGTTGCCCCACATCAATCACCTGATGGATATTGGCGATCATCGGTGATTGACAGCGAGGACATGTGATTTGAGTTTGCATTAAATTCTCCTTCAATTCTTGGGTAGGGAAAAGGTAAAGGTAGTGCCCGGACTATTTTGATTAGCGGCAAACCAGATACGGCCGTTGTGGGCTTCAATGATTGCTTTCGACAAATAAAGACCCAGGCCGGTTCCTTCCGTCTTGCGGCTCAGCGCATTATCCAGCCGTGAAAACTTCTGAAAGATACGGTTTTGCTGGTGGGACGGAATGCCGATACCTTCATCACGCACCGAAACGGTTACATGCTCCGGGTAAATTTCGCCCTTGATGGTTATATTGCCCCCCTCTGGTGAATATTTGATCGCGTTGCTGACCAGGTTGTTCAAAACCTGCGTCAGACGCCGCTCATCTCCGTAAATCACGGGAAAGTGTGGATCGAAATCGAGGGCAAAGGTGTGCCGATCAGTTTGTGTTTCAAAGCGACGGGCGGTGCTGGCGGCCAACTTAGGCAGCAGCACCTCTTCGCTGATTTCCAGGCTAAACGTACCCGCTTGCAGGCGAGACACTTCCAGCAGATTGTTAATGAGTGCGGTCAGGTTGTCAGCCTCCTCTTCGATCACCTGTAGCGATTCGACGAGAATCTCTGGTGACCAGTTGGCGTCTTGCCGCAGCAGCGTGCCCGCGTAGCCCTTGATGATTGAGACGGGCGTTTTTAGCTCATGGCTAATGACCGAGATAAATGTCTTTTGCAGGGCCTGCTCTTCGCGGAAACGAGTCAGGTCGCGCACGTTGGCGATGATGTCCGTCATCTGATCTCGGTCAGACAGCATGGGGGCGTAGGTAATACCCAGACTGACTGACGGCCGTTCTGATTGATGGATGCCGCTTTCATGCCGCAGCAGCGTGCCTTCCACGTAGAGATGGGCTGCGCCGGGCAAGGGCCAGCCATTGGCTAACGCTTCGTTCAGGTCCGTATCTGTCTTCAGGGTTTCCCATTGAATGATCTCATCGTGGTGGCGGCCAATAGCCTCGTCAGCCGACCAACCAGTCATCTGGCTCAAGGCCCGATTAAAAACGGTGATGCGCAGGTTGTTGTCCAGGATCAATACGCCATCGGCGCTCTGTTCTAAAATCGCGTCCAGACGCTGCTTTTCTTGCTGAATTTGTTCGTAGAGACGGGCGTTCTTAACGGCAATGGCTGCTTGCTCAGCAAAACTGCGCAGCAGCGTTGGCGCATCCTGAACCAGATGGTAATTGCCAGATTGAAAGACGTAAATCAGGCCAATAATTTCATCGCCGCTGATCATCGGTAAGCGGAAAACGCGCGTCAAGGCCAGGTCGATCTTTTGAGCGACTTCGTGCAGGCGGCGAGTTAGCTCTGGCACGGTTTCGCCCTCGTCCGCGCCCTGGTAGGGTATGCCGCGCATCAACGGAGCGAAATGATCAACCTGATCGGCGGGGATACCGTAAACGGCCGCTACTCGAAACGATTCCCGGCCCGGTTCGGCCAGAGCTATCATACCCGCCTCACCGGCTACCAGGTCTACGGCCGCCCGCAGAATAAGGCGCAGCAGATCGTGCAGCTCTAACTCGGCCGTTAAGGCCCGACTGATGGCCAACAAATATTCACGCTGTAATACTCGTACATCGACGAGTGAGCGTCCCATTTACGTTTCTCCTTAAACCGCGCCAGGCGCGAAGATAGTTAACTTTACTCCCTGGCTGGCACCAGGCTGTAGGAGCTTGACACACCAACCAAAGAGCGATTGTAACATAGCCTATACCGCCGGGCGATAGGTCGTTGTTGTAACGGAGGGAAAGTTAAGAGGCTGTTTAACAGGTGGTGATGGCCGGTTAATGGCAAACCGACCATCGTACACTCGTTTAGCTTACCGAAGCCGGGTCGATACCGGCTGCTTTTAACGCTTTGTTGTAAGCCGCTTTGGCTTTGGCATTGCCAATACGGGCCTGACGGATTTCGTCGGGTGACATATCGTCGGTGATTTCAGTGTAATCCGGTTCGGGAATGCCAGCGGCCGCAGCGGAAGCGGCCGCCGCCGTGGCCTCTGTTGCGGCCGGGGCCGGTGCTTCTGTTGCCGGCTCAGGCTGAGCCGCCGGGGCTGGCGCGGGTTGGGCCTTGCCCACTTCTGCCGGATCGATACCGGCCGCTTTAAGGGCTTTGTTGTAGGCTGATTTAGCTTTGGCGTTAGCAATGCGGGCCTTGCGAATTTCATCGGCCGACATGTCGTCCGTAATTTCTATGTAATCTGGTTCAGGTACGCCGGCAGCAGACGCAAGCGACGCCTCGGGAGCGGGGGCGTCTGGTGTTGGCGCGGCGGCCGGTGCCGTCTGTGGTTGGACGGCAGCCGCAGGGTCTACCCCCGCCGCTTTAAGGGCTTTATTGTAGGCCGATTTGGCTTTGGCGTTAGCAATGCGAGCTTTACGGACTTCATCAGGCGACATATCGTCGGTAATGTCGATGTAGTCTGGTTCAGGCACTCCAGTGGCAGCCGCAGCCGGCGTGGGTGCCGTAGCTGGCGCGGTCACGGGTGCGGCTGCGGGTGCTGCGGCCGCGGCTGCGGGATCGGCCCCGGCTGCTTTGAGGGCTTTGTTGTAGGTCGACTTGGCTTTGGCGTTGGCAATACGGGCTTTGCGGACCTCTTCGGGCGACATAGCGTCGGTGATTTCGATTAGCTGGGGTTTGGGTACGGCCACAGCCGGTTTACCAGCGGCCGCCGGTTTGGCGGCTGGCTGTTGGGACACACCACCGGCCGGTATCCCGGTTCGAGCGCCATCCCAGCCGTGAAAAGTGGCAATCTTAACGGCCGTCATGGGGTCTTGGGTAACGCCATCATGGGCCGTTAACAGGTTTTCAGCCCCTTTACGGCCGATACGCATGTTGGCTCCACGCGGCAGCGCGGCTGCTTTAGCGGCTGCCAATCGCCGGGCCTCGACAAATTGCTCCTGGGGATCGGCCGTTGCCTTTATTTTGTAGCCTAAGGTTAAGGCTGGATTATACTGCTTTTCGCTTTGCTCAATTACTTCCTGGTTTTCGTCGACAACCCTGTCGAAACGATAGACGGCAAAAGCCAGGATTGCGCCCAGCAAAACGGGCAGAAGAATGGCTAATACGGCAATAAAGAAAATGGGCATATGTCGTCCCTCTACTGTGATAGGTTTTGGTAATCTTGGTGAATGGTTCTGTAAAAGCTATTTCGACGCGCTATTATACTATTTGTGCTTCTTTTCTCAAAGCGTAAAATGACGGTGAATCAACGCAAAACAAAAAGCCGCTGAGAATGAGTCTCTACAGCGGCTTTTATCTGTGCCGAAGGTGGGATTCGAACCCACACGAGCGTAATGCTCACTACGCCCTGAACGTAGCGCGTCTGCCTGTTTCGCCACTTCGGCCGGACAGAATAAAATTGTATCCACTATCAGTTAAATGTCAAATCTCGGCGGCTCTTTGCGCCAGTTTTCCCGCTTCCTCTAAGCCGAGTGCCTGCAGGTTCTTGGCATTGACCCAGCGCACCTGATAGGCGGCCATAAGCTGGTCTAAGGCCTGCCATAAATCGGCGTTGGCAATAGGCTGGCCGCCTTTCTTTTGCCAGTTGCGCTGACGCCAGCCTTTAATCCAACGAGTCGCGCCCTGAAACAGGTAGTCGGAGGTGGTAAACACCTGTACCGGGCTGCCTGGTTGAAGCATAAGCAGCCCTTCAAGCGCGGCCTGGAGTTCCATGCGATTGTTGGTCGTGGCTGTGGCTGAACCGCTGTTCTGTTCCGTCTCATTTGCCTGTTCGAGGACGACGCCCCAGCCGCCCGGACCGGGGTTGCCTTTACAGGAGGCTCGCAGATAAAGGCGCGGCGTGTTTTCGTCAACGTTGACACGCGGCGTAATTTTGAGGCGGGCCAGGCGGGCCAGTTCGTCCACGCGCTCGTTGAGAGGATCGCCGCTATGGCCCTTGACCCAGTGCCACTCAATTTCGTGCTGCTTGACCAGCGGCCACAACTGCTGCCAAAGATCGGCGTTGGCCACGGCTCGGCTGCCGGTGCGCCAGTTGTTGGCTGCCCACTTGTCAATGTATTGGGTAATGCCTTTGCGGAGGTACTCGGAGTCGGTGTGGAACTGAATGGTAGACGGCCGTTTCAAAGCAGATAACGCTGCAATGGCCGCCTGTAGTTCCATGCGATTATTGGTGGTTTTAGGGTCGCTACCGGTCAGAACCTTTTCGTGCCTGCCAGAGCGCAAAATGGCCGCCCAGCCGCCAATGCCCGGATTGGGGTCCGCGCCGCCGTCAGTGTAGATGGTTACTGTCATA
>SLGK01000305.1 GCA_007123775.1 Anaerolineae bacterium
CCCAGGCGGGCCTTGAAGTTGCGCTGCATGTCGTCGTTATAGTAGGTGGTCTGCCGCTGAATGTCATCCAGAAGAGTCTGATCTACCTTGAGGGAGTTAAGGTCCTGCTGGGTGACGTCTAGCTGCCGTTTGACCAGCTTGTGGCCTACGCCCAGGGGGTTGAGGAGTTTGAGCCGAAAACGGCCGTTGTCATCCAGCGTTTCCTGAATAAACTGTTCCAAAGGCTCAAAGCCGCTGCCGGTCCAGAGCTGAGGCTCGCCCGCTTTAGCTTTTTTGGCCTGCCGTGCGGAAACGGCAAAAACCTCCGGCTTTTCGCCTACCAAATCGTGCGTCGCTTTGGTCACAAAATCGACGACCTGCCTTATCTCATCCTCGCCCGCCAGAATATCTATTTTATTAACTACCATCACAATTTTCTTACCCCAGTCCCGAATCTGGCTGAGGAAATTGCGCTCGCTTTCGGTAAAGGGTCGGTCAGCCGAAGTGATAAAAAGGACCAGGTCGCTGCGCGGGATAAATTCGGCGGTGAGGGCTTCATGTTCACGCAAAATGGCGTTGGTGCCGGGCGTATCGACGATGGTCAACTGACGCAGTAGTTCAACCGGGGCCGTTTGCCGCCAGACCCCTTTTTCGGCCGGCCGCTGCTCACTTCTATCGTCATACTGCAACAGGTAAATCTGGCTGGTGGTAGGCGTAACTCCTTCGTCCAACAGCGGCTGACCCACCAGGGCGTTAATGAAGGTGGATTTACCGGAGTTAAACTCGCCGGCAATGACCAGCAGAAAAAACTCATCTAATTGACGGATAGATTCGGCCAGCGCGTCGCGGTCCGTGCTGTCGGCGGCGGTATCGGCCAAAGCATCCCGCAGTTGGCCCAGTACGTCACGGGTGCGCTTGAGCAGTTCTTCTTGTTCCAGGTTAAGGATGGCTTTCATTTCTTTGTCCGTTTCTAGTTCTGCCAGGATAGTACAATGATATTATATCTGGAAAGCTGACAAAGCGTTAGATGGTATGACGAGAGAATGGTGGTTGGGAAGAAAACGGCCGATTGCTCATACAGCCCGCGCCCCATGCCCGCATATTGTGCCCCGTGCCCGGTAAAGAGGAAGGCCAGGCGGGGCGATTGGTTTGCTTGCGTCGTTTCGTTCATAGTTGTCCGTCCCTATTAGATAACCCACCATGGCCATTGGGGTTGCGCTCAGGGTGTGGGCTATCGCCCTGTTTCAACAGCAGGTTAGGAAATGAGCGGATTACGGCCGTTTCTCACCCCCTCAAACTCGTGTATAATCTCCACCACATAAAACAAAAAATCCGTGTCCCATTCTCGGAGGAAGCCGTTATGTTTACCAGATTGATTTATGCCCTGAGTGTCGTTTTGTTGTTAACGGCCGTTGCTTGTGCCTCACCCACCACCCCTACCAGCCCCGAACCAACCGCAACGGCCGTTACTGAGCAAACGGAAATGGCCGTTCCCCCCACCGTCACTGCCGAACCCACGCCCGAACCCACCGCCACCCCCACCGCTTTAGAATTGAGTAACGCCAGAGCAACGGCCGTACTCACCACCCTCCCCGGCTACGACCCCGACTTCCACGACGCCCTGCTGCCCCTGGCCCGCCACCTGTGGGGCGGCGAGGCGGCCCTGATTGACCCGGCCCTGGTTGCCCTCATGTCCGCGCCGGCCCACGACCTGAACCCGGCCGGCAGCCTGGCGGTCCAGGTGGTAGATGAAGGCGGGGACTACCCGGCCGGTACGCTCTTTATCTGGGCGGTTGCGGCCGATGAGGGGGAGATGCTCGTATTACGGCCGTTATACCCCGACCATCTGCTTGCGTTAGAAGCAACCACACTCAACAACCGACCCAGCCACACCTGGTTGGAATATGATGAAAACGGCCGTTTGCACCGCTACCTCGACCCCGACAGTCGCCGCTGGATCGCCCCGCTTGACCTGGCCGAGGACGGCCGCTTTGCCTTCTTTACCGCCCAAGAGATTGAACCGGACGGCCGTGCCGGCAGCGAACAATTCTGGTGGGCCAACGACGGCGAGTTAATACCCATTGCCTTCGCCCCCAACGGCGCAGATTTTCTGGAATACATTCGCGCGCTCAACAAGTCCTTTGACGCCAGGACCATAGATGGGCAGGCATATCTGGTCATCATTGACGCGGCCGGCGTCAACACCGAACACCGCTACAACCAGGACACCGGCGCGTGGGAAGAATACCGCGTCTCGGCGGTAAATATGACCGAAGCGGTTGAGCAATTGCTTAACCAGGGAGTCAACCTGATCCACGAGAGTATCAACATCACCCCTACTGACACCTTGCCCGGCTTTGGCCTGAGCGCCACTGAGAGGTTGTATCACGACATGGAACAGGTGGTAGCAGTCGTGACTAACGAAGACGTAGTCAGACGAGGCCTGCAATTTGTCCATGACACCAACCGAGCCAACAACCCCGATGCACCTCCTGGTCATTCACTCTACCGCACTGTCAACCCCATAACAGGTCAACTCGAAACCACCGCCATTCCCCACAACGCTACTATTAACGTTCATATGGTGAGTGGACTCGAAACAATCAGCACGAGTCTGGTGCCATTCTACTTTGGACCAAGTAACGCCACTGTCAGGTTTGGATTGCATTTTAATGAATCAACAAGCTCGTTAAATATTCTAATTCAGATTAATCCCAGTTCTAGCACTGACTCCGGAACTGGCAGCCAACCTCATGCACTATGGGAACGAGTCTTGGCAGTGTTTGGATCAATTACAAATCAGGTGTCAAGAATGCCTCAACAGGGAGGTAACGTCACGTCGATCACAATAATTACAGGAGAGCTGAGAAATGCGTTTTTTAATACAGAAGTTCCTCCACCACTTACCAGAGTTTTATCAATAAATTTATTTAATGCCGTCACATATTTGCAACATGCTTCTAACCAGGAAGGAGCACGTGTATACGATGAACTCTGGGGGTATCAATACCCACATAACGACAATTAATATCACCTGACCTTATAGTCTGTAGCCGAGGTATCCTTACCTCGTTCCCGGCCGGCCTCCCCGGCAGCGTCCGGCGCGGGGCAAACGGTCCTGGCCTACCCCGAAGCGGCCGCCCCGTGCCTGGCGCTACATATGGTTGTGAATACGGCTGACCGAACCGCCAGAGATGGTTTTGCCAGCAATTCCAATTTTAATGACGTGGGGTAGGGGCGGGACGGCGCGGAAACCAACCTCGCCTTAACCAACTAGGCCCGTTCCGCGCCGTCTCGCCCTTTGGCAGCGCGATTGGGGCGAGACAGGCGGGGCGGACCTCGCTAGTGAGAGCCAGGATCATGGCCCGCCTGTCCCGCCCCTACCATAATTGGAATTGCTGTGGTTTTGCTACCGAACTGGTAAAAGCCATGCGATTATATTACAATCGAATCGCCATGGCAGAACAAGAGAAAGCAGAACTGGCTGTTGAAAAAATGCTGAAAGCGGTGTTTGTCACCAAACAAAAGCAGCACGCGCCGCCACTGCATAATTTACTGCGACTGGCCCGGTCTGCCGGCCTGGAGGTAGATCAGGAAACGGTAGATAAATTGGTGACGGTAACGGCCTTCAACATTGAAGCACGCTATCCGGATTTTAAGCGTTCTTTTCGTCAGCGTTGTACGGCCGAATATACTGCTGAACAAATGGCAATGATTAGGGAGTTAATGGAATGGCTAAAATCTCAACTGCCGTCCAGCGCAGCGTCCAACGATTCCTAGAGGCCGTTGGTCGAGAACAGCGCATCGTCGCCGCTTATGTTTATGGCTCAGAAGTCCGGCAGCAGGCGACAGAATGGAGTGACATTGACGTCGCCGTCATCTCGCCTGACTTTGCCGACGATCTCTTTCTGGCGCAATTAACCTTGATGAAGCTCGCGGCACGGATAGATGACCGGATAGAACCGCGTGCCTTTACACCAGAGAGCTTTAGCGTCAATGACCCGCTGGCCAGCCTCATTCAGGCTACCGGCGTGCGCGTGGCCTGAGCTTGACAGTAGCCGAGGTATCCTTACCTCGTGCCCGGTCGGCCTCCCCGGCAGCGCCACCCCTGAATTGCTTTACGATTGTCAATAATGCTATAATAATGCCATGATTGGCGCTGCGGAGGTGGTATGATGACTTATGACGTATTAGTTACCAGAGAGCAAAACAGGCGTTTCAAAGCGCGGGTTCTTCTGCTGCCAGAAATTGTAGCCACAGGCAGCAGCGAAGAAGAAGTGTTGGCGCAGGTCAAATCTGCCATCACCGATCTACGCACCAGCAGCCGAATTGTTCAGGTAGATGTTCCCCCTTTATCTGGGATAGAGGATGATCCCTGGCTGCGTTATGCCGGCATGTGGGCTGATGATCCCGACTGGGACCTGTTTCAAGCTGAAATAACTGCTTTTCGCCAGGCTATTGACTCCCGACAGCCAGATGCCTCCTGATCATGGTCTACATTCTCGACACTGACCATGTGTCTTTGTTGCAGCGCGGGCAACAATCAGTTATTGACAGCCTGTCTCGTGTGGACATAGCGTATCGAGCCGTAACCATTATTACAATAGCTGAACAGGTGCAAGGACGTCTGGCCGTTATCCGCCGCGCCCGCATAGAAAGTGAAGCTGCTCGCGCTTTTGCCAGCTTGCAAGCCACCATTGCTTTCTATCAGTCAATCCGTGTGTTGCCATACAATGAGGAAGCCCAATCTATCTTTGCCCAATTCCGCCAGCAAAAAATTCGCGTTGGTACGCAGGATTTGCGAATCGCGGCGATTGCTTTGAGCTACCGTGCCACGCTGATTACTCGCAACAGGAAAGATTTCGATCAGATACCAGGTTTGATGTTGACTGACTGGTCACATTAATTCAGAATAGCTACAGAAGCATACGATATTGATTGGCAATTGGGAACAGTTATGACAAGGCTTATCACAGAAACAGTCGGCGAAGAACTATACCAGTATTATCCATTGGGCAATCACGTGGTGCGTACGCCTGGCGTTTGTGGCGGGCGGCCCACGTTCAAATATACGCGCATTGAAATTACAGGCGCTTTGGAGCGGCTGGCGGCCGGCGAAAGCCTGGATGAGATTGTAACTGGCTATCAGGGCCGTGTGTCACGAGAGGCGATTGTGGAGGCCGTTTGCCTTGCCAGATTCACAAGCTCATGAAATATCTTCCCGCTTGCGACCACTACTGCGCCAGCCAACACTCAACACCAAGAAGCAGCGCATGGGTAAAGTGATCCGGGTTACGAACCGACAAATCAGCTACCATCCGTTGACCCCACCTTCCTTAAAATTTCCCGATCCTCCGCCAAACAGCCCGCCAATCTCCCAACTTGTGTTATACTCATGCCTGACCCTTTCTGCGGGACAGTACAACAAAAGGCAGAGGGAAGACGGCAGAAGGAAGAAGACTCATTAACGCTTTTTCTGCCTTCAACTATCAACTGTCAACTAAACCCAAATGACCGATAACCAACCCTTCGTCCACCTCCACTGCCACAGCGAATTTTCCCTGCTCGACGGGCTGAGCCGGATCAAAGAGTTGGTCCAGCGGGCCGTCGAACTCAACCAGCCGGCCATCGCCCTCACCGACCACGGCGTCATGTACGGCACCATCCCTTTCTACAACGCCTGCCAGGAAGCCGGCATCAAACCGATCATCGGCATCGAAACCTACCTGGCCCGGCGCGCGATGTCCGACCGCG
>SLGK01000208.1 GCA_007123775.1 Anaerolineae bacterium
AAACGGCCGTGGCGTAAGCCGGGCCGGACGCCGCTTGGCCGCGCTGGAACAGCATGGGGGGCAGAGGGGGGTCGGTGTTCAGTACATATAGCGTTACCAAAGGAATCAAGAAAGCGCTGGCCATAGCCACCCCGGCCAGGCAATCGGCAACAAACAAGTGTGTTTCCAGACATAAGCCCACGGTGACGGTTATGGCGCTGGCCAATGCCCACATAAGATCGAGTTTTTCGTCATCGAACAGAGCGATAAAACCGTCGGCCAACTCCAAATTCGGGGTAATGTCATATATATTATCGAGTACGTTGGCCAGGAACAACACGATTGTGCTAACAAAACCCACTAGAGTTGCCATGCCACCACCGGTAGCAAAGAACATAATCCACAACTTTTGGGCATAAGTAATCAGAACCGAGGCATGTTGTCCTGCTTCGTTTACGTAAGCAGCGTGACCCGTTTCGTCTATTTCCAGCCAGCCAATGGTTGCCACATCATCAATGAACACCAGTTCCGCCGGCACGAAGATTGTTTTGCCATCTATGGCCGACAAAGTGATGCGTGCTTTAGCCTCTTCAGAGATAGGCAGCGGTTCCAGGTCGTCGAGATTAAACGCCGAAATGAGTACCAGAGGTATGTCATTCTCTACAGCCATTTGAAAAGTGCCATAAGCCGACTGCACTTGAGCTACATTTGCCTTTTGTAGCAGGTGATACTCAACAGCTTTATCGGTGACACTGCGGGCGAAATTAGCAGCCATGGTGGCTTCTTTAGCCTGACCCGGATAAGCATAAGCTCGTTCTCGGATGTTGAGTAATTCAAAGCTAAAGCGCGACGTATCCTCATCGGCTGTCTGGCTCATTAACAACAGCTTAGGTGAATCAGGATAAGACTGCACCAAAACAGCCTCGCGATTCATGAGATGATCACGGGAGCTGCTAACAGCATAAAAAGTGGTGCCCAGTACCTCTAACAAGGCCAACTCCATTGTTTGCAATGTGCTGCCATACTGGTTGATCCATGCGGCTGCCGCCGCTTCATTTTCACCAAGAGCGCTTAACCCGTTGTAGGCAACACCGATTTCAGCCGCTAAAGCAGCCACTTTGCCCTGAACGCGGCTGATTTCGCTTGAAGGAACATGACTTTGAGGCACGATTTGTAACTGAATCACATCAGCTATGGACAGAAACGGTTCATCCCCCAACGGAGGCATGTCAACCTGTCCGCCGTGTAGACGGGCAGCAACACCAATGCGGTCTTTTATTTCTCGTTCATATAGTTCCACGTCACCGGTTGGCGTTTCGGTTTCTGTTAACAACCAGATACCGGTAGCAAAGTGAGTGCCCAGAGGAAAGTTGGTCAAGAGGTCTGAAAACGAGTCGCCATACATTGTGGCATCTTCCGCACCCAGGCTTATGAAGGGTGTATAGGTATGAATCACATTGCTGAATACCAGCCCGCCTTGCGTTTCGGTATCAACTTGAAAGGCAATATTGATTGGCTTGCCAACTAATTCAACACTGTTGAAGGTGACGGCCAGGGGATAGAGATATTGTAGGTTAGGGCCGCCGCCAATGGGGAAGGTGTAGTATTGCTCTGCTTTGACGGTGACGTGTACCTTGTGGCGGAGGCCGTCGGGTAGTTCGGCAATGCGGTCCAGGCCATTGGTAACGGGTGTGGCGAAGCTGTCGCCCGGTTCGGCCGTGGCAAAGGCCGGGTCTAAATCGGTCCAGCCCAGGCCGGGCAGGTAGGCTTCAACCCACCAATGCGCTTGCGCTTCGGCAATCAGCGCCGCGTCATTGACCGGATCGCTTACATCGGCACCGGGGGGAATATGGCCCAGCGTTTGGGTGGGGGTGGGGAACATGCTGGCAATAAGCTGTTGGGCATCGCTCACGTTCAAATCGCCGTGCCGGTAGCGAGCGGGAATACCGCTGCTGCGCAGCATGGCTATCAGTAAGCTGGCTTGATCAACGGCGTTACCGGCTTCGCTCCACAGTGTACCTCGCGTACCGCGCAGGGAGCCAACATAGCTTTCAAATTGCAGCGAACGAACGTAGTTGAAAAGAGCGGTGGCATCGCCGCTGTGCCGGGCTGCCTGGCGCAGCATTGGCTCGTCGTAAATGTCGGCGTCCGGCGTCCAGATGAGCCACTGGGCAAAACCATCCGGGGCTAACTGGCTAACGGCGGCCTGGGCTGAGACCATCTGCCCTTGTAAAACGGCATAAGCAGTTGCGCCCTCATCGAGGGGCAGAAAATCGGCCGTTGTTGCCGGCAGTTGCAGGGTAACAGAAAAAGTGTGCTGTCCCTGGGGCGGGATGTGGCCCAGTTTCCAGATAAATTGACCGTCTTGCCGGTCGGCCGGCAGGGAGGCGGCCAGATAGTCAACATCGGCCGCAAAGCTGTTGGTGACGATGACGTCTCGCAATGTGTTGGGGTCGTTGGTGATTTGGTAATCGGCCAGCAGTTGGGCAGTTGCGGTGATGGTGTCCGCGCTAGAGAGATCGGGGGTGTCCAGCAACGGCCGATTATTGGTGACGGTGTAGGTGATAACGGCCGTTTCCCCCGCCTGATAAGTAGACTGCACCCGCGAAATAGAAAGGGGCTGTGCCAGGGCATCGGGCACTGTGGCCGAAGCTGTCTGCGGCAAAGAAAGGGGTGTTTCATTAACGGCCGTTTGCGCCGCAGCCGGCCGAGGAACACCCAGCCCCCACCCAAAAGGAAACATTTGTAACAACAAACCAAATGTGAGAATCCAGGCTATAATTTTATACGACCAACTTTTCTGTTCCATGATTACACATGCCTCGCTATAAAGTTACAAAAAACCGCGAAATCCAAAAAAGACGAATTTATGAGCGTTGGGCCAGTTTGGCCATTTCTCTGTGGACAGGCAGGGGGCGCATGTCGGGCCATATCTGCTGCAAATGATTGATACAGGCTTGCTTGCTGCCAGCATAGCCAACGCTCTGCCAACCACGAGGAGTCGCTTTTCCTTCAGGCCACAGGCAATATTCTGTGCCGCCATCTTGATCGAGAATAATGATGTAGTGTATGTTGTCAGTAAACTCAGTGAACACGTTTCCCTCCTTATAAGGGTTAATGAAATACAGAGGTTTGCCGTGAAACGTCAAGACGAATCTATTCGCCGGCCGGGAATCCCGCTTTCCGAGAAGTTCTGCGTTTGCTGCTCAATGAAAGCGATGAGTTGGGTCACGGAAGCGAAACCAAACGTCTCACCAGCGCGAGGGTCTTGTAAGGAGGCCCGCCAGGGCGACTCTTCACCGTCGCGCCAGAGGCGAAGCAAGTACGCACGGTAATTTTCTCGATTGTCACTAGACATGGTTCCCATCCTCGATAAAGGGGAAGGTCAGTGCCAGAAGACACTGACCAGCAACAAATTTGCTTATCCTTGATGGGTATAATAATGGGGAAACGCTCAGAAAACGCTCACGCGATTAGGGCACGGCCGTCAATGGCCCAAACACCCTCACCCGCCGCCAGCGCGCGCAGCGGATTTATTTCAATTTCAGCCAGTTGGGGGTAATCAACGGCCAGTTGGCCCAGACGCAGCAGGCAGTCAACGACCTGTTCATAGTCGGCCGGCGGCAGGTGGCGAAAGCCATGCAGCTTGCGCCCGGCCCAGGTGCGGTCGATCAGCGCTTCAGCTTCCGTCTTTGTCAGCGGCGCCAGGGCAAAGGCCACGTCTCGCATTCCTTCTACCTCAACACCACCTGAGCCAAACATCACCACCGGCCCAAATTGGGGATCACGGACCACACCCAGAATAAGCTCCTGGCCAGTCGGAATCATGGGCTGGACGTAGACGCCAGCGATGGCCGCCTCCGGGTCGGCGCGACGGCCGTTTTCCACCACCGTCTCATACCCTTCAGCCACGGCTACGGCCGTTTTGAGATTTAACAACACGCAGCCCACGTCCGACTTATGGCTGATGGCCGGGGCCGCGATTTTGAGCGCGACCGGCAGCCCCATGGTCTCCGCCAGAGCCGCCGCTTCCTCGGCCGAGCGGGCCAGCTCAAAAGCCGGGCGCGGAATGCCATAGGCATCAAACAGCCTGTAAACGGCCGCCTGGGGTAAGAATTCTCCGCCCGGCTGACCGGCCAGCGCGGCGCGGGCCGCCTGGTGGTCAACATTAGCCGGTGGTGGCGGGTCGGTTCGGTCCGGCGCGGCCAGATACTCAGCCCGCTGGGCCAGGATGGCCAGAGCTGAGGCTGCCCGTTCGGGGAAGCGGTATTCAGGCACGCGGGCGGCCCGAAAATGTTCAATGGCTTCCTGGATCAGCCGCTCGCCCATGAGAGCGACCACGACAGGCTTGGTAGCCGTATAGATGATGGGGATAAGGGCGCGGGCCACGCCGCCGGCCGTGTGCATGGGGGGTGGGGGTAAAATGATGAGAACGCTGTGAACGGCCGTATCTTGCAGCAGTAGCTGTAGGCATTTCGCATATTGCTGTGGCGAAGCTCCGGCCAGCATATCAACCGGATTATTGACGCTGGCGGCAGGCGGTAAAAATTCACGTAGACTGGCCCGTGTTTCTGGGGCCAGTTGGGCCAATTCTAGCTTGAGGGCCTCGAGGGCATCAACGGCCGTGACGCCCGGCCCGCCGGCGTTGGTCAAGACGGCCACGCCGCGCCCCTGTGGCGGCGGGCACCAGGCCAGCGCCCGCGCCCAGTCAAACAGTTCTTCGCTGGTATTGGCGCGAATAATGCCCGCTTGCCGAAAAGCGGCTGTGTAGGCCGAATCTTCCCCGGCCAGCGCGCCCGTGTGCGAGGCCACCGCCTGTTGACCGGCAGCAAAACGGCCGACCTTGAGGGCTACAATCGGCTTCTGACGGCTCACCTGCCGCGCCGTTTCCACAAAGCGACGGCCGTCGGCGACCCCCTCCAGATACAGGGTAATCACCTTGGTGTAGGGATCGGCCGCCACGGGTGGCAGCACGTCGCTCTCATTTACGTCTACCTGGTTGCCCAGACTGACCAGCCGTGACAGACCAAATCCTTGCCCCCGCGCCCAGTCAATCACGGCCGCACAAATGGCCCCAGAGTGGGAGATAAAAGCCACGTCCCCCGGCGTGGGGCCTGGCGGTGGCAAAAAGGTCGTATCCAGCGGCAGGTGGGTGTCGAGCAGGCCAATGCAGTTGGGACCGATCAGACGTATGCCGTGGGCTTGAGCCACGCGCAAACATTCAGCCTCTAGCGCGGCCCCGTCCGGTCCAATTTCACGAAAACCGCCGGCGGCAATGATGACGGCACGAATGCCCCGGTGGGCACATTCGCGCAAAGCATCAGGCGCGGCCGGGGCCGGGATGAGCAGCACGGCCAGGTCAACCGGATCGGGCACGGCCGCCACGTTGGCGTAAACCGGCTGCCCCAACAACGTTTCGGCGGTCGGGTTAACGAAGTGGATGGCCCCGCGATAGCCACTTTGGCGCAGGTTGCGGGCCAGACCAAAGCCGAGCTTCGTAGGATTGGTTGATGCGCCAATAACGGCGACCCCGGTCGGGTCAAAGAAGGGGGTAAGCGTGGGATCAAGTTCCATGGGAAAACGAACCGTTAGCAAGCATCACGGCCGTTTTTCAGGGCCAGGAGCAGCTTGTCCTGATCGACCGGCAGGCTGTAAACGCGCACGCCACAGGCGTTGTAGATAGCGTTGCAAATGGCAGGCGTGGTGGGAATAGACGAAATCTCGCCGACACCCTTAGCCCCATAAGGTCCATCAGCCGTTGGGTCTTCGACAATGACGGATACGATCTCTGGCGTATGCTTGATGCTGGGCATTTTGTAGCGGGCCAGAACGTCGGTAAAGGGAATGCCGTTTTCCACGATGAACTCTTCGGTCAGGGCATTGCCCAGGCCCATCATAACGCCACCCTCCACCTGGCCCTGCAGGCCAACGGGATTGACCGCTTTGCCCACGTCGTTGATGGCCAGCACCTTTAGGACGTGGACCTGGCCCGTATTCAGGTCCACCTCGACCAGGGCCGCCTGCACGGCAAAGCTGAAGGCTACGTGCATATCGCCGCCGGTGCCCAACGGCTGCGTTTGGGGTGCCATATACTCCCGGTAGACGCTTGGCTCGCGGCCCTCGGCCTTCAACCATTCGACCGCCTGGCCAAAGGGTACCTGATGGCCGTTGGCTCGCAGGAGGCCCTCTTCAAAGCGAATTGTGCCGGGCGGCACATCAAAACGCTCGGCCACCACGCTGCTTAATGTCTGACGCATAGTGCCGGCGGCCAGACGAGCGGCGTTGCCGGTGACGTAAGTCTGGCGGCTGGCGGTGGTGGGACCACCGTCGGGCGTCAAATCGGTATCTGACAGCAGCACCTTGACCTGCTGGTAGGGCAGGCCCAGCTCTTCGGCCGTGATTTGGGCCACCACTGTGACCAATCCCTGACCGATTTCGGCGGCGCTGGTGCGTACTTCGGCCGTGCCATCGGTAAAGACCTCAACCAACGCGGCTGATTTGTCTGGCGCGCCGCCGCCCAGGCCCGTATTCTTGTAAGCTGCCGCCACGCCCCAGGCACGGACGTTGTTCCCTGACCGCTGGGGGGCAAAGGGATTGGCGGCTGACGAATCGCCGTTGACGGCTAACCGTTCGCCGGTCACGTTCAGCGTTTCTACCAGGCCGACGCTCTCGCGCAGCAGTTGGCCGGTGGCCGTCGTTTCACCAACGCGCATGGCGTTAATGCGCCGCAATTCCAGGGGATCAATGCCTAGCTCGTGGGCCAGAATGTCCATGTTTTGTTCTACTGCATAAGCAGACTGGGTAACGCCAAAGCCGCGAAAGGCACCGCTGGGCGGGTTGTTGGTATAGCAGGCATAGCAGTCGATTTTGGCGTGGGGCGTGACGTAGGGACCGGTGGCATGGGTGGTAGCGCGGGTCATCACTTTGTCACTGAGGCTGGCATAGGCACCGCCGTCACCATACAGCGTCGCCTGAACGGCCGTTAAGCGCCCATCTTTCTTTGCTCCCGTCTTCATGTGGATTGTGGTGGCGTGTCGCTTGGGATGGAAGAGCAGCGACTCATCCCGCCGATAGAGCATCTTGACCGGGCGACCGGTCTTCTGGGCCAGCAGGGCCGCGTGTGCCTGGCCGGCAATGTCTTCTTTACCGCCAAAGCCGCCGCCCACCAGTGGGCTGATAATGCGGACCTGTGTGTCGGGCAGGTTGAGGCAGGCGGCCACCTGATTGCGGTCGGCGTAGGGGATTTGGGAGCCGACGTAGATGGTCAGTTTGGGATGGTTGTCGTCATAACCGGCCGGGACGCCAATGGCGCATTCCGGCTCCAAGAAGGCGTGTTCGGTAGTGGCCGTATGGTAGGTGCGCTCCACAATGACGTCGGCTTCGGCAAAGCCTTGTTCAATGTCGCCGTGACGCACTTTGATATGCTTGAGCAGATTACCAGTCTCCCATTCTTCATGGAGGATCGGCTTGTCTCCTTCCAGGGCGGCCTGGGGACTGTCCACGACGGGCAGCGGTTCGTAGGTTACGTCGATCAGTTTCAGGGCGGCAGCGGCGATTTCAGCCGTAGCGGCGGCGACAACAGCAACGGGATCACCTAAGAAGCGTACTCTGTCGCGGGCCAGCGCGGGCCAATCTTTATAAACCAGGCCATGATTGAGGCGGCCAGGTATATCTTTGTAGGTTAAAACGGCGTGGACACCGGGCAGCGCCTCGGCTTTGCTGGTGTCAATGGCCACAATGCGGGCGTGGGGGTGGGCGGCGCGGAGGGTACGGCCGTACAACTGGCCGGGCAGGTTGATGTCGTCGGTATAAATTGCTTCCCCCGTCACTTTGGCAATGGCCTCCGGCCGGTCTACCAGCTTACCGACCACGTGCAGAGGCTCTTTGCTTTCGGGAATGGTCACGGGCAGTGGCTCATCGCCGCGCATGATGGCCGCGGCCGATTTGATGGCATTTTTGATGGCCGGGTAGCCGGCGCAGCGGCAGTAGGTATCCTTTAGCGCCACGTGAATGTCATGGTCGTTGGGGTGGCTGTTTTCGGCCAGGAGGGCTTTGGCGGTCATGATGAGGCCGGGAATGCAAAAGCCACATTGTACCGCCCCGTGCCGCACAAACTCGGTTTGCAAAGGATGCAGTGAATCGAGCCGCGTTGGACTGTATTGGTGAACATTTTGAATCGACCAGTCTGCTGGCTTCGGCTTTGGCTGCCGGCAAAGTCCTTCAATGGTTTCGATAGTACGGCCATTGGCTTTTAGGGCCGGGTAGATACAGGAATCAACGGGTACGCCATCTACCAGGACGGTACAAATGCCGCATTCGGCCTCGTTGCAGCCGATCTTGGTACCGGTCAGGCCCAAATCCTGACGCAGCACCTCAGCCAGATACCGATTTTCGGGTATGGTGACTTCACGTACTTCACCGTTCACAGTTATTTTCAAGGGTGTCATAGCTTTATCCTCTGGTGCGTCGTGCGTAAGCGAACATTGCTACACACGACGACGTTACTCCGCAAAGATTGCGTGATTATGCGTTAATTATTCACCACAGAGTACACGGAGGGCACTGAGCAAAAAACTCCGTGTTCTCTGTGCCCTCTGTGGTAAGGTTTTTTGGTTGTGGCTGCGCCGCATTACGCGTTACGCATTTTTACAAACCGACGCCTTCGGGAACGGCCGTGCCGGTCACGGCGCGGTCCAGGGCCAGAGGTAGGCTGCGGCGCAGCAGCACTTCAATCATCTCCAGCCGATAGTCGGCTGTGGCCCGGTGCTTGCTGGTGCGGGGCGAGAATTCGGCGCGGGCCGCCGCTACACAGTCATCTAACCCGTCGGCCAGAGAACGGCCACGCAGCGCGGCCTCAGCCTCTGGTGCCCGACAGGGCGTAGGCCGTACTGGCCCAATGCAGATGCGCAGGTCTTCTATGAGCGCCTGGTCGCCGTCACCAGCCAAACGGCCGTTTTCACCTATTTTGACCCATACGGCACAGGCCAAAATGGGTAGCGCCACCCCCTGAGGCCGCATGATGCGCTTGAAGGCGGTGCCCTCGCCCGGCCCTGTGCCTAGAAAGCGAAAACGGGTGATTAGCTCGCGGCTATGGTCTACGGCCGATTTGCCCGGTCCTTTGAACAGAGAAAGAATAGGGTGCCAGGAACGGCCGTCTACGGTGGCTACTTCGGCTTCCGCATCCAGCACCACCAGTGCGGTGGTGCCGTCGGCGGCGGGCAAAGCGTGGGCCACATTGCCGCCCAACGTAGCCACATTCCGCACCTGTGGCCCGCCAATAACGCCGCAACTCTCAACCAGGCAGGTAGCCTGCTGCACCAGTACCTCAGACTTAACAATTTGGGTATGGGTAACGGCCGCCCCCAGATGAATACGGCCGTTTTCCACTCTGACCGCCATCATCTCGGCAATACCCGTTACATCCACCAGTGCCGCTACCGGCGGCTTGTGACCCTGCTGCATTTCTAGCAGGAGATCGGTGCCGCCGCTAACCACCCGCGCCTCACCTTCATGCTGGGCCAGGTATGCCAACCCTTCTTCTATTGTCGCCGGCTGATGATAATTTGTCCAAAGTGCCATAACAACTCCTCTTAACAGGGAGCGCCGGCATCCTGCCAGCGTCAATCTGGCCTAGAAGTTGGCGCTCCACTTTCGTAATAGTCCGACCAGTAAGCGACTAATTACGGTACGCCCAACTGGTAAAACGCCGTTCCATGACCGCAAACGCCGCAAACAGGGCCACACCCATGGCTGCGATCACAACCAGACCGGCAAACACCAGCGGCACGTCAAAGCGCGAGCTGGCGGCAATCATCAGATAACCAACCCCCAGATTTGAGGCCACCGTTTCCGAGATTACCGACCCGACAAAGGCCAGGGTAACCGCCACCTTCAGCGAGGCAAAAAAGTAAGGCATTGAACGCGGCAGACCAATCTTCACAAAAATTTCCCATTTGTTGGCGCCCAATGAGCGCAAAACATCTTGCAGCTCCGGCTCCAGAGTGGCCAGACCGGTCGCCACATTGACCACGATGGGAAAGAAGGCGATCAGGAATGCGGTCAAAACGGCCGGAATTGTGCCAATGCCAAACCAGATAACCAGTACCGGCACAATGGCCACTTTAGGCACGCTGTTGAAACCAATAAGCAGCGGGTAAAGGGCGCTATACATGATGGCCGAATAGCCCACCGCCCAACCCAGCAGCAGCCCAAACACAACCGCAATACCAAAGCCGACCAGGGTAGTATAAAGCGTCTGAATGGCGTGCATCCAGATGGCCTCATGCCAGCGCAACAAAGAAACCCAGATGTCGCTGGGTGCCGGCAAAATAAAGGTGGGAACGTCAAGTAACCAGACGCCCAGTTCCCAGAACAGAAACATGGCTATGATCACCAGTGTGGGTAAGACAATATCATAAAACTTACTTTGTGTTTCCATTGAGCCTACCTTCAGCGCTGCCACGCACCTCACCAATGAGGCGACGTATATCGTGGAAAATATCAGTAAATTCTTGCCGGAAGCAATCTTCTAACGTACGCGGTCGCGGAAAATCAACCTCCGTGCGTGAAATCAAACGGCCGGGCCGGTTGCTCATAATGTAAACGGTGTTGGCCAGAAAGATCGCTTCGCGCAGATCATGAGTTACCAGTATGACGGTGCAGTTCTGCCGTTGCCATAACTCTTGCAGCACGACCCATAACTCCTCGCGGGTAAACGCATCGAGCGCACCGAACGGCTCATCCAGCAGCAGAATTTCCGGCTCGTGGATAAGCGCCCGGCAGAGGGAAGCACGCTGCTGCATACCACCTGAAAGCTGCCAGGGATGACTATTGGCAAAGCCGTTGAGGTGAACCGTGTCCAGTAGCTCATGCGCCTTTTCTACAAACGGTTTGCGGTCGCGACGAAATTGGGATTTATGCGGCTGTACAATTTCTAGCGGCAGCAGTACGTTTTCTAAGGTGGTGCGCCAGGGCAGCATAATGGGGTTTTGAAAAGCCATGCCCACTACTTTTGAGGGGCCTTTAACAGGCTTACCTAAAACTTCTACCGTGCCCCCGGTGGGCGCAACAAGGCCAGCCACCAGCTTGAGCAGCGTTGTTTTGCCACAACCACTGGGACCGGCAATAGCCACAAACTCGCCCTGGCGGATGGTAAGATCAATGCGGTCCAGCGCATGGGTGCGGCTGCCTTTGTAGTCGTATTCCAGGGATACGTTCTGAAAATCAACCGCCGTCTCAACATGAGTTGTCGTCTCGTCTATCAAAGTTACCTTTCCTCTTTTGCTAGGGGCGCGAGCATCTTGCCTATCGCTATGGCCAGGGTGTTCACGCACCGTGTCGATGGGTTGCGTGTATTGATAGTCACAAGAAGCCAGGCTGTGTCTGGCACAACCTGGCTTCTCATGCGGAGGTGATAAAACTTATGACCGAGGTAGCCGGTCTTCCAACGGAGGCAGGAAGCTGCCGTCAAACACTTGATCTGGCGCGGGTGTGGTCGGTAGCTCAAACGTTTCGACCACAATGCCAATGGCTTCCTCCAAACGGTCGGGGCGAACATCGCCGAAGCCACGTTCAAGTACGTCCGGTGTCAGCATATTGGCTTCGATAGCCAGCGTAAGACGAGCCAGTTCAACTTCTTCGTCAATTAGCGGATCACGCCGTTTGATAATGCTGATCGCCTCTTCCGGATCGGCCAGCGTGTCATGCCAGGCGCGGGTCAGCGCCCGCAAGAAGCCGCGCATCGCTTCCGGGTTTTGCTCCAGCAGGGCAGGGGGAACGATAACCGCATTGCCGTACAGCTCCAGACCATGTTCAGCGTAAAGGAAAGCAACGATGTCGCTCTCGTCAATGCCGCCGGCCGTCAAATTCAGGAAAGATGTGAAATAGAAACCACTGATGGCGTCTACTTCACCCTGGATGAGGAGTGGCTCGCGCAGCGGTGGATCCATGCTGGTCCACTCAACACTGTTGGCATCAATGCCGACGGTGCGGGCAAAAGCAGGGAATAAACGGCGTGGTGCGTCGCCAGAAGGAGCGCCTAACTTGCGGCCTTCCAGATCGCTAACGCTGGTAATGTTTCTGTCGCTCAGGGTTAGGATCGAAAACGGAGCGTAATCCAGGACCATGGCGATGGCCACCAACGCCTGATCGGGGTTGTTGGCGTTGAACTCAATCATGGAGTTAACGTCAGCGTAGCCGAGATTATAGGCACCGCCGGCAATTTTGCTCACGGCATCGGCCGAACCAAAGCCGCGATCAATGACGACCGACAATCCTTCTTCGGCAAAATAACCTTTATCCAGAGCAACTAAGAATGGGGCTTGGGGGCCTTGTACGGCCCAGTCGAGGGTAAACCGTAAGTGAGTTACGGTGGCGGGAGCTGCGGGTTCAGGCGCTCCCGGTTCGGGTGCAGCGGCCTCTTCGGCACCACAGCCCGCGGCAACAACTGCCAGCAAACTACCAATCAGAACCAGTAACAGAAGCTTGTAACGCATGGGACTTTCCTCCTCTTTATGGAGGCAGGTAATTACCTGCCGGGTAAAACCAAAATATGCGCCTCAGATAGCGACAGCGGTACAATCTGAAACTGTCCGCAATCAGCGATATAATGGCTATAGGGGTGAAGACATTCCGATGAATCGACATACAATTACACCGTGAATAATACGTACTTACTAGCTGGCTATAGACTGGCTTTAGTATACTGAGAAATGGTCTGCCCGTAAAGCGGCAGGGGGCTGATCATGATTTACGTCACCTCATAAGTCATGATGTCTGTTACTGGGAACTGACGGTGGCAACGGCCGCAGAGCGCAGTTACGTTCTCAACATCAATGCTGGCCCGCTCGTGGCTGGATTTGGTTTAGGCGGCCTTAAACAGTTCTGCAATTTCACTGGCGGCTAAGTTGGCCGTCTGCGCCCGTAAAAATCACTCGCATACATGTGCTATCAGCCCAACGGCCGTATCCAGCGTCAAATCAGGCAAGTTAGCGTTAGCCCCACCCACTTCGGCCAGCAGCCGTTGGGCCTCGGCCCGCTCGTGGTGCCAGGAGGCGGGATGGGTAGCTGCTAATGAGAGAAGTTGGGCAGCAACGGCCGTTTGCCCCACCAGATGCAGCCAAATCGCCCAGCCCGACAGGGCATACACTACATCCGGCGTCAAATCCTCAGCCACGCTCATATCCAGGCTACGGCGCAAATAGTCGCGGGCCGTTTCCATTTCATCCAGCCGGGCCAGCGTCACGCCCAACTCACGCCAGACCAGCGGCAACTGCCGCTCATCCGCAATGTGGGTAAACAGCGCCAGACTCTTCTCCAGCCAGGTGCGGGCCTCCGCGTATGCGCCGCTAAAAAGCGCGATTTGCCCCAGATAGAGCCAGCAGTCCCCCTGCCCTAGCTGCGATCCCACCGCCTGCCACAACGGCTGCGCCTGCTGCAGCCGCCGCCGGGCTTCCTCATACTCCTGCCGGTAGCCAAAGACGCGCCCCAGATTGGTCAGGGCCATCGCCGCCCCCCAGCGGTAGCCGATTTCCTGAAAGACCTGCCGTGCCTGCCGGTAATTGTCGGCCGCTGCTTCATAGTCGCCGGTAATCAGGGACAGCACGCCCAGATTGTTAAGTGAACTGCCCAGCCCCCAGCGGTCGTCCAGCGTCTGGCGCAGCTTGTAAGCGGCCAGAAGCTTCTGACGGGCCGTATCATGGTCGCCCAATTCCAGATAGACAGTGCCCAGATTGTCCTCAAAGATGGCGATCAGGCGCGGCGGTCCGCCAGCCTGCCGCGCCAGGGCCAGACCGGCCTCACACGCCTGCTGCGCCGCCCGGTATTTGCCCTCGGCAATCTCGATTTTGCCAGTGTGCAGCAAGGCTAGAATTTCGACTTGGGTTGATCGGGCGGCCTGGGCCAGCGCAATGCTTTCGACCTGGTGGCGGCGGGCGGCCTCAAAATCGGCTTGAAAGCGGGCCACTTCGCCCCGGTAGGTCAGCGCCAGGGCCAGCCCGTCGGGCCTGTCGAGCGGGCGCAGCAAGCCCAGCGCGTTTTCTAAAGCCGCTCGCGCCTCGTCATACTGGCCGATGTGGTAGTGAAAACGGCCGATCCAGCTCAGCAGCAGCCCCCTCAAATAAGCGGTATTAGATTGGTCCAATCTGCGTTCGGCCGCCTCAAACAGCCCAATCCCCTCCCGATACAATCCCTGCACGTCATACAGGTGGGCCAGACTGTAGAGCATCGCTGCCAGCAAATCGCTGTCGCTGGCGGCTGTCTGCCAGGCGGCCCGCAGGTCAGGCAGGATGGAGCGGAGGTAGGCCAGCCAGTCTAGCTCTTCGGCCCCGTGCAGGCGGGCTTCGTTGGCGGCCAGTTGTTGGGCAAAGTAGCGGGCGTGGGCGTCAGAAACGGCCGTTTGGCCCGCTTCATCCAACTGTTCGGCCGCAAACTGGCGCAGCAGCGGATGAATGGCAAACCGGTCTTCGGCCAGCTTTTGCAGCAGCGACTTGTCTACCAGCGTGTGCAGGGCGCGTTTGTCGGCCCCGGCAATGGCCGCTGCGGCCGCCGCGCTGAAATGGCCGGGAAAAACGGCGAGATTAGCCAGAATGGGGCGCA
Source organism: Anaerolineae bacterium (assembly GCA_007123775.1). Lineage (GTDB taxonomy): Bacteria > Chloroflexota > Anaerolineae > Promineifilales > Promineifilaceae > SLGK01. The sequence goes on from SLGK01000208.1 coordinate 14,575, forward strand.
AATCGGCCGGCAGCAATGTCCAGGAGTGGTCGAAAACGGCCCGCAGGCTGCGATGACGGGCCGGTACGTTGCGTAGGTCGGTGGCCAGGAAGGCGGCGCTTTGCTCAATCTGCCGCGCAATTTCGGCCATCGAATCCTGCCGCACCCAGCCCGCCGCCAGTTCGATGGCCAGGGGTACGCCCTTTACCAGGCGGCAAATGGTGGCCATCGCCGCCAGCGCGTCGTCGGTGGCCGTAAAGTTTAGATTTTGCTGCTGCACGTTGTGTAGAAAAAGCTGCACCGCTTCTGTCTGGGCGGCTGAGGCGTCGCTGGTGGGGGTTGGCAGGCCGCCCAGCGTTAGCACCGTTTCTTCGTACAGGTTGAGCCGCTCGCGTGAAGTGACCAGCAGCGTCAGGTCGGGGGCCTGCTGTAACAGGTTGGCAATGGGGTCAACAACCGTATCCACCAACTGCTCCAGATTGTCCAGAATAAGCAGCACCTCCCGCCCTTGCAGGTAAGACAAGACCTGCTGCATGGCGGGCCGGTCGCCCCGCAGCGGCAGGGCCAGCGTTTGGGCAATTTGGGTGGCTATCGTTTCGGCGATGGTTTCGGCCGCAGCCTCGGCCGCGCTGACGCTGGCCAGTTCTACAAAGTAGATGCCGTCCAGAAAGTGGCCGGGCCTGTCGGCGTGGAGGCGGCGGGCCACTTCTTGCGCCAGCCGCGTTTTGCCCATGCCGCCCGTGCCTACCAGGGTGATCAGGCGGCGCTCGACATCCACCAATGCCTGGCGCAGGGCAGTCAGTTCGGCGGTGCGCCCTACAAAGTGGCGGCGGCGGGCGGGCAAGACGCAAGGTGGCGGAAAGGGTAGCTGCTCGATCCGTTCGTAGAGAACGGCCGTTTTCGGCGATAGATCAATCCCCAACTCCTCGTCGAAGATCGAAACGGCCGTTTGATACTGTTGTAGGGCTAACGGCCGTTGGCCGGTGCGGGCCAGCAGCAGCATCTTATCCCGATGGGCCTGCTCCAGCAGCGGCTCAATGCCCAGCAGTTGGGTCACGGCCTGCAAAGCAGACCAATAATCTCCCTGACGCTTATAGCGGGCTACCTGCTTCTGTAACCCTTCCACCGCCAGCAGGCGCAGCCGCTCCCGCTGTACCAGCGCCCATTCCTCAAACTCCGGGGCCTCACGCAGGTAAAAACCGGCCAGAAACTCCCCCTGATACAAGGGCAGGGCCGCGTCCCAGGCGGCGGCTTCTGCCTGGCTGGCAAAGGTGGTTGAATCAATGTGGATGTTGGCTTCGGCCACAATGCCTACCGTCTGCCGGGTGACGGCCAGAAAGGGGTCTAGCTCCTTACGCAAGCGGGAGAGGGTGGAACGCAGGTTGGCCGCCGCCTGGCTGGGCGTACTGGCCTGATAAAACAGATCCATCAGTCGCTCCCGCTCTACCGGATGGGGCTGGTGGAGCAGATAGATCAGGAGTGCCTGCGCTGCCCGCGTGGGGACGCTGGTGACGGGCTGGCCGTTCAGCAAAAAGGTGACAGTGCCCAGTAATTTTACGTCTAATCGTGGTGCCATGAATGCTTCTTTGTCCGATCCTCGCTGCGCTAGACAACAAAAGTCTCAAAGACTTTTGTTGTCTGCTTTCCGGTTTGGATCGTTATTGGATCGTTCTAATGTTATTGTCTCTTATGGTGATTATAACAAGCCTTAAGACAGGGCCAATTCCAAAATATGGTAGGGGCGAACCTACGTGTTCGCCCAAAAGGGGCAGACACACCGATTTGCCGGTGGGGGCGAACCTATGTGTTCGCCCAAAAGAGGGCAGACACACCGATTTACCGGTAGGGGCGAATCTACATGTTCGCCCAAAAGAGGGCAGACACACCGATTTACCGGTAGGGGCGAACCTATGTGTTCGCCCAAAAGAGGGCAGACACACCGATTTACCGGTGGGGGCGAACCCACCTGTTCGCCCAAAAGAGGGCAGACACATGGGTCTGCCCCTACGGGACAACCAAAGGAAACGAAAAGTATGACCATGGTAAAGACGATCTTCAAAGCGTGGACGCTTGGCTGTTTGGGCGTTTTTGGCGTGTTAATTGTGGGCTTTGTGGGCTGGTCGATTTGGACGGGACTGATTCAACCGCGTGCAACGGCCGGCACAGCCTGCCTGCGAGAATCTCGCTGCGTGTACACCATTGCCAATGGCCCCGATAGTGTGCGGATAATAGGCTATGCACCTGACGGCAGCCGCCTGATCAGTCGGGGCAGCCAAACCCTGATCCATGATGCGGCTACCGGTGAGCGTATTAGCCGGATCAATCCCAACTTCGACGGCCTCTACTCAGTCCAGTTCATGGGGGATTGGCCGGAAATAGCCGTTTTTGGTGGGGGAATGATTGAGTTCTACGACTATGACGGCGTACTCAAACGTACCTGGCGTGGCGCTCCCGGCGAGCGCACCGCCCATTTTGCCGCCATACCCATCGTGAACGGCTTCGCCCTGGCCCAAGAGGAAGCCATCCTTTTTTACAGCCTGTCTGACGGCAGCAACTTTACCCAACTACCCGATTCGGCCGGTATGAGTCGGCTGTCAACGTCGCACGATGGGGAAATCCTGGGGGCTTATCACGCCGAGACAGAAACGATTCACGTCTGGCCGCTGTCAAACATCCAGGCGGCCATTACCATCCCCGCGACCGACCGGGTGCGTGACCTCCAGGTCAGTGCCGATGGCGCGCTGGTTGCCTGGCACGTTGACAGCGCCGCTTTTGTGGCCCAAACGTCCGATGGCACCATCCTCCTAACAGCCCCCGGCTTCGGCGATATTCGCGTGACCATGCTCTCGTTGGCCGTCAATGGGGAGCAACTGGCCGTTGGGTTTGCCGATGGCTCCGTCGAAATCTGGTCACTTGAGAGCCGGACAATTGTGCAACTGTTGGAACACAGCCGCCAGTTGTTCTGGCTTGACCTGTCGCCGGACGGGCAACACCTGGCGGTAGGCTTGCAGCGGAATGTTGTTGTCACCATGCCCGACGAGCATGAGCGTTGGCAGCGGATCAACCACCCCGAACGGCCAGTTAGCCGCAACACCTATCCGGTGAGCAGCACACAACCCGGATTTGCCATTGTTTGGGCACTAGACCCATCTAACTAAATCGTTACATTTTAAGGTATGGTTCACTGCTCCCTGGCAGCCAACTTTACAAATTCTGACGGAGGACCGAAGACGAAGGACGGAATTACTCTGGTCATCGGTCCTTCGTCCTCCGTCATCGGTCAGCGAATTGTCAAGCTGACTTGAACCATGCCCATTTTAATCATGGAGAATCTATTACGATGAATCAAAAACAGAGTGTACCCCTTTTTATCATACCCGTTTTACTGGCTATGATGGCCTTGCTGGGAATGGGCTGGCTGGTGGAGCAAACCAACGCCGAGCAGTCGCTCATGGCCACCACCTGGCACGTCAGCACAGATGGCGACGACGCCAATAGCTGCCTGGACCCGGCCAACGCCTGCGCCACCATCGCCGCGGCCGTGGGCAAAGCCAGCGACGGCGACACCATTCAGATCGCGCCCGGCACTTACTATGAGCATGACGTCAACATCAGCAAGCAGTTGACCGTCACCGGGGCCAGCGCGGAAACAACAATTGTGGATGGGGGGCAAAACGGCCGTGTTTTTTCCCTACTTAATCATATCACCCTGCGCCACCTGACCGTGCAGAATGGGCTATCTCCGCCTGACTCCAACCTTTTTATCCGCAGCGGCGGCGGCGTGCGCGTAGGCACCGGCGCACAGGTCTTGATTCAGCACGTCATCGTGCGTGACAATACCGCCAGCGGCAGCGGTGGCGGCATTTTTAATCATGGGTTTATGACCCTGGACCAGAGCGCGGTTATTTCTAACGACGCCAACGGCAGCGGCGGCGGCATCTACCATTACAGTGTGCCGGGTGGGGCCATTACCATTACCCATTCCCTGATTGCCGATAATGTCAATATCGGTCAGTCTGGCGGCGGCATTAGCACGGGACGGCCGTTAACCATCCG
>SLGK01000160.1 GCA_007123775.1 Anaerolineae bacterium
GCCAGATATTGATCATGGGTGTAGTACCGGCGATTGGTGGGGGTCCGATGGGCAATAAGATGGCCCTCTCTGTCCCAGCGTTGTAGGGTGCTGGTTGTACGGTTGATTAACTTCCCGAATTCATGAGGCTTATATATACGCATAGAACATATATTCTATCCTATTTGTATATATTTTCAAGTATTAGTTATTACTCTTTTTGAACGAATACCCCCCACATTTTTGGGCATCATCATTGGCTCTCTATTCACCATCATTGGCGTGGTGCTGACCAATGCTTCTAACACGCGGCGTCTGCGCTTGCAGCATGAGCATGAACGTGCCCTGGAAAGCAAAACGCGCGACCTGAACTTGCGTCGGGATGTCTATATGTCGGCGATGGAAGCAATTGCCACCGGGATGGTGGCCGTCGGCCGTTACGCTGATTTTGAAGTGCCCCAGCAAACCCTCATGCAGTCCTATACCGACCAGTCACCGGCTATCAGCAAGGTAACACTGGTGGGCAAAGATGAGACCATCAAAGCGGTGGCCAATTTCAACCAGGAGTTGACCGGCACTTTTTTACGGCTGGGTGTTAAACGGGAACAGGTGAATGCGCTGTGGCAGCGCAGTGCGGCCCTGGAAGCGCAAATTGAGCAGGTTCAACAGGACCAGGCGATTTTGCTTAAACAAGGAACGGCCGTACAAGACAACGAACAGGAGCTACGGGTCTGGCGTGAGGAATGTGACGCCGTCAGCCAGCGCCTGGTCGAGCTGCAAGCGGAACAGGTGGATATTGACAACGCCTTTGCCGCCATTCAGACCGAACTGGTGCAGGCCTGCGTGACTGAAGTGGCCGTTCTCGACCGACTGCTGGTGCCGGTTATTAGCCTGATGCGGGCTGAATTGGAGCTACCCTTCAATGAGGCCTTCTACGCCCGGATTATCGAGAGCGGTCATAGAAAGCAAAAGGCATTTCTGGACGAGTTTTTCCGCCAACATGCTGAGATGATGGCTGAGGAAACGGCCGTGTAGCAACTGATGCAACCAGGGTCGGGACAAGAACCATCCAACCGCTACGAAAATTCAAACCAAATCCACCCGTCTGCTATCACAATTTGTAGTGATTTATCTGTACCATTGTTAGCATGAAGCAGCCGAAATCGCGTAACGGCCGTCGTTGGCCAATCATCTACGGGTTGGTTATCTTGCTGGGACTCAGCCTGCTGCTGGCCCTGGCTTATTTCCTTTACCTGCGTGTTCTTCTGGTAGAGGCCAACCAGCCCCGCGTCAGGCAGGTTGCCCTGGCCGATCTGACCGGCAATTGGATTGTGGACATTCTGCTGGCCGGGGTAACGTCCTATCAGGTGTGGCAGGGGGAGGGCAACGGCCGTTTCACCCCCGGTCCTCTGACTGATTACCGATATTAGTAGAGAGGGAAACGGCCGTATTGATAACCCATATCTAGCAGCCTGTCGGAAAAGTCACTGTAGCCAGAATACCGCGGCTACAAAATGGGGTTCTGCGACAGACTGCTAGCGAGCAATGATCGGTAAATGCAAATAGCCTGCCGTATAGACAACGGTTTGGGTGCTATTGTTCACCATTTCTAACTCTGGAGAGTTGGTAACAATCACGGCCGTTCCCACCAATTCGGTAAAACCAGGGGCATTGGGCGACACGGCCACAACCAGCTCCAGGATAGATGGCTCACTCCGGGCCGGTAGATCGCCAAAATCCCAAATCAGGGGCGCATGGCTTATAGGCGGCAAACTGGCACTGACAAAGGTGAGTTCGGCCGGCAGCGTATAGGTAAGCTGCACGTCAGCAGCCGCAGCCCCACCCCGATTGCCGTATGCCAGCGTCAATACCGCCTGTTTACCTGCAAAGGCATTGACCTGACTACCCTTCACCCAGACATCAGGATAGGTAGAGCCAAGCGTGACCTCATCCAGGTAGACCCAGGCCACCGGTGTACCCTCGGTCTGCTCTAGCTGCAGCCTCAAAGTAACAGCCTGACCCAGCCAATCACTTAAATCAAACGATACCGGCTGCCACACCGCACTGCCGGGCAGATTGGCAATAGTGGTAGTCGTCAGGCCATCATCCAACAATACGGTCAGGTTGGAACTGCTGCTGGGCGTCAGGCCCCCGGCCCGGTAAAGGAAGGAGAGCGTGGGGGTGGCAAGATTGGTAGAGATCGTGACCGGCTGTGCCAGTTGTATGGTATCGGCCGTAGCCGATATTTCGGGGCCAAAATAGTAAAGATGTTGGTGCGCGCTGCGCCAGAGTATATGGGCCTGATGAAAATCATCTAGTGCCAGGCTCAGGTCAAAAACGGGATTTGAATCGAGATGGCCGATGAGTTGTTGCGGTACAGACCAGTTGCCCGCTATCCACTGCAAGTAATAGTAGCGCTCGGAACTGTAATGGTAATTAATCAGGTGGGCGTCTCCCATTTGATCCATGTGCAGCCAAAGCACCCCACTGCCGCTGAGGTCTGGCGGGATAAGGATCGTTACGGGAGAAAACGTGCCATTGGCGTAGCGGACGAGATGGCGGGGATGTGGCGAACCACCCGTAAAATGTAAATTGCCTGCGTTATCTAACGTCAGGCTGTTAACCCCGAGGCCCAGGTTAACTGGCTGAACGGCCGTCCAATTACCCTGAGCGTTGCGCTGCCGGTAATATGATTGAATGTCTCCCAGGTAATACCAGCTAACATGGGCCGTGCCCCCCGGCTCTACGGCCAGGCGTGGGCTTAATGATGGATTGCCACTTTGGGAAGAGACAGCCAGTGGAGACGACCAGTGACCGGCTGCGGTACGCCGGGCATAGAAAATATCTATGTGATCTACCCAGAGCAGGTGAACGATCCCTTGTTCATCTAAGCCTAACTGCGGCTCCCTTGAACTCTCACCATAGGTGTTGCTTACATTGTGGGGCGCACTCCACACACCGTTGGCAGCCCGCCGCGCATAAAAAATATCATCAGAGTAATCGTTGTCGGGTCTCATTCCCCAGGCAATATGGATAACCCCGTTAGCGGCCACGATCATCTGCATGTCTTGCATATAATCATGCTCACCGATGCTGTGGATAAGCTGCGGTGAGGACCAACTGCCCCCAAACGGCCGTTGCGCGTAATATGCAGCAGTGGTGGTCTGCCAGATGAGGTGCAAACTGTTATTGGCCCCAACAGCCAGGCGAATTGAGCCTCCCAGGGCATTGCTGGCCACAACTTCGGGATCGGTCCAGCCACCATCTGCATGACGTTGACGGTATAGCAGGGATGAATCGTGGGCCCAAACCGCATGGACAACCTGATTGGGTGTCACCACAACCTGGGGCTGTGCCAGCGTGTTGCCGATTAACTCGCTATTGATAAACGGCGGCACATTTTGCCCCAAGAAGGCGGCATACTGGCCGGTCTGCCGGGTTGTGGTAATGACAGGCAGCAAAGTGCCACCGGGCGACCAATGTAAGGTCAGATCGCCACTTTCAAAACCGGAATCTTGCAGGACGTTATCGGCTGGTGGGAGAACGATGGGCAGCCGGGTATCAACGGCCGTAGGCAGCGTGGTTGTAGGGAGGGTGCCATAGCCCGCTTTGCTCCAATCCACCGCATACGTTTCGTCGTCGAGGGCCAGGTAGCTGGCATAACGGCCGTCCTCATCCCCGGTAAAAGAGTGTAACGGCGGCGGATCGGTGGTCAGACTGATGGCTTGTACGGGCGTCCCGCTGTTATCCTGTACAATGCCGGTAACGGCCGTGTTGTAGACAGTCGTGGTGGCATCGCCCTCTTCGCTGTGCCAGGCTTCCACATTTTGTGCCCAATCAATGCCTCTGATGCGAAAAGAATAGGTGTTGCCGGCAACCCCGTCTTCAAAAGCAACGGCCGAGTCATATTCATCCAACTCCCACCAGTCTACCCAATCACTATCACCCACACGATACTGTGTCTGATAAGTCGCAATGCCAGAACCGCCGGGATCATATCCTAGCCAATGGACCACAATCGGTTGATCAATGTGGGTGAAGGGGGGCAATGGCTGTACAGTGGTACGGGGCGGCCTGCTCTCTATGGTGGTTGAGGTGTAGCGCCAATTCTCAATATTTCCGGCAAAGTCTCGTCCACGCAGGCGAAAGTGATACGTCTCTCCACCCAAACCCCCGGAGAAATAGAATTGTGTCCACAACGTATTGTCCAGCAAATCTGTCCATTGACCATGCTGGCCCTGCCTGTATTGCAGATCATAGCCTCTAATACCTGCCGGCCCTATATCGTAACCTGACCATTCCAAATTAAAAGCATAGGGCAACTCAGCAGCTAAAGGGGTCAGTGAAGAGACAGGCGGCGTAATATCGGCCGTTTCCCAATGCAAATGCCAGGCACGATTTTCGTAAACAAGCAGTGATGAGTGGTTAAAATCAATGTGATGCCCGTAAAGATAGGCAGTTTCCCAATACCACTGCCCCTGATGGAAGACAAAATTGACGAGCGTATAGGTGACTTGCTTGCTCGTTGGCGACCAGCCGCTGGCCCAGGCGTCTGCCTGGCCGGGCGGATTCACAAGCAGTTGTTGGTTGCTGCCATCGGCATTCATAACCCAAAGTTCCAGCCAGCCGTCCCCATCGCTGTCGGCACTAAACGCAATGCGTGTGCCATCAGGAGACCAGTTAGGGTACGCGCTATGCGGTTGGGCGGAAAGCTGAGTCAACTGGCTGCCGTCTGCATTCATCACGTAAATACGTTGGGCCCCATTGCGGAAAGATGTAAAAGCAATTTTACTGCCATCGGGCGACCAGGTTGGCATACCGTCATAGCCGGGATTATTGGTCAAGCGCGTTTGGCTGCTGCCATCGGCATTCATAATATATATTTCGGCACGGCCGTCACGGTAAGATTGGAAAGCGATTTTACTGCCATCAGGCGACCAGGCCGGGTATACATTGTCACTGCCTGTAAAAGTCAACTGTGTAATCTGTGTGCCGGCAATAGTAGCCCTGAAAATTTCAAAACTACTTCCCACACGGGCCGCAAAAACAATATGCGTGGACCCCCTGTTCTGGTGTGGGTGAATTGACGCGCTACCATGAGAAATAATTGTCTGATACCCCCCGCCGTCCGGGTGGTCGCGCTGAATGTCCCACCGGTTGTTAAAACCAAAAACCTGAAACACTTTTCTGGCCCAATGAAGCGAGCCTTCCGCCAGGTAATTGGAAGGTGCCTCCATACTTTGGTCCGGCTCTTCTGCGCCGGGCCAGCGTTCTAACTGTTCGATGGTGCGAAATGGTTGGCGTGGAAATTCTGGCGTAGCAGCGGGTTGGGCCTGGACTGTTATGACAACGGTTAAACCGGTGAACAAAAGCAAAACCACAAAAAGGCGAACACCCCAATTGGGTACACTAAATGGCTTCATGACACCCCCTCTAAAATTTGACATGAAAAACCTGGTCAGCATAAACGCTCGCTAATAAGCTTTGGTTTATGGTGCTATCAAGTTTACGTATTATATCATTGGCCTAATCGCCTGTCAGCTACTAATTTGGTTGCCGGGTGTCACTTTGAGGCTTCCTGCTTGCGGCTGCATACTCACTAAGTAAGATCAAAAAAGAACATTAGGTTGATGTCGGGGACGATCCCCTATAATAGAAGCAGAAACAATGTTGATTGAGACTCACAAGGAGGCAATTTCCGCTGTGCGCCAAGCACGAC
>SLGK01000105.1 GCA_007123775.1 Anaerolineae bacterium
GAAGCGGGAAAGCGGGCGGCAGGGGTTGGTCGAATTCATCATAGCCGGGCAGTGCACCGGTACCGGCACCCACTACCAGGCGACCCCGGTCGGTCAGGTCAGGCAGTTCGGCCGTTAAGGCAATTTGCCAGCCGTCGGGTGGGGCTGTGGTGGCTGTACCTACTTGCCAGTTAGCTAAAGCTGTGAGTGTCAAGACACCCACCAGCAGTGCGGCAATGAGTGATCTATGTATATGCATCGAGTAAATTCTCATTGTCTCGGTCAAAGCTCTGACAAACCTGTCTTAATGCCGGACAAAACTACTTCAGCGACGAGAAGAACTGCACACCTTCCCATATCGCCTTCGACCAATCTGTAAACTCTGCCCGCAAAACTCTAACTTCGGTAATAGACATTCGGATACTTCTATAGATAAGCGAACTACCAGATATCTCCAGTCTTTCATAAGCTAGTTCGAACCGTTTGTACTGCATACTGGTAACAGTCAAACGAGGAGCATTTTGAACTGCTCGAATCATCTGAATGAAACCAATGCCACTCAACATATAACCAGTCACCTGGTCGGCCAGGGTCATAGCGCTGGCACCTATCTGTATTAGGAAAGCACCCAGACGATATTTGTGCATGGCTGCTTCCCAGGCGCTGTCGTCGAGAAGATGAATCACTCCTGATGACAACTCTTCCAGAGCAGCGTTGCGTAGGGCAAATCCGGGTATCCAGTAGAGAGTAATACCGGTAATAAGGATATTGGCCCTGACAATCGTTGGTGTGTAGAAAGAAATCATCTGGCCAATAGTAACACGGGCACTCAGCCCGGCCATGGTCAGAGCAAAGTAACCGGTAGGATCATACAAATTGACCGGGTTGTTGTGGGCGTATAAATATTTGTGCAGGGAGATCGGGTCGTGAATGTGGCCCATGAACGGATCCATGCTGATGAAACGGCCGTTCTCCGGCTGGTAATATCTGGCCCGCAGATAGTAAAAACCCAGATTGGGATCATACTGCTGGCCGGTGTAGAGGTAATAGTTGAGCGTACTGCCGGTAGAAGCCAGCAGGTTGCCAAAAGCGTCGTAGGCATAGGTGTCGGTGACATCACCGGTGGCATCGGTCAGGAAGCGGGTGCTGTGATTGCCGTCATAATGATAGTAAGCATTGTTCCCATCACGCCTCATACGGATCAAATCATCACCGTAGACATAGCCAGCCACAACATCTCCGGCAGCATCCAGTTCGGCCACGACCTGGGACAAACCACTGTTGTCAACCGGGTCCACCACAAAGCGAGTTATGTCGCCGTCAACGTCACGAAGTACACGATTCCCCTGATCGTCGTAGGCAAAAGTGGTAACTGCACCATCCGCTGCCGTCTGGCGAACCAGGCGGTTTTCAAGATCATATTCATACAGGGTTACGTTGCCATTCTCTTCACGACTGAGGGTATTGCCGTTGGCGTCATAGGTATACGTTTCGCTCCCGGCCGTCAGCATCCGATTGTTGGCATCGTAAGTATAGCCGGTAATGTCGCCATCCCGTTCCTTGGTGAGCCGATTGCCCGCAGCATCATAGGTATAAGTGGTGGTCACAACCGAGCCGTCCAGATTGTCTTCTTCCTGGACCAGTCTGTAAACGGCGTCATAGGTATAATCAATGATCCGACCGCCGGATTCTACCAGTCGTGTCCGATTGCCCGCCGGGGCCAGCGTGTACTCGTAGCCGGCCAGCAACGTACCGTTATCTGTTTCCAGGTGCTGCATGGTTACCAGGCGGTGGCGCACGTCATAGGTGTATTGGGTTTCAGTTCCATTGCTATAGCTGATGGCTGACCGGTTGCCAGCAGCATCATAGCTGTAGACGGTAACGCCGCTTTGCGGAGTCGTGACCGTAGCCAACCGGTTATGGGCGTCATAGGTGTAAGTGGTGGTACCGTCCGGTCCGGTAACCGAGGTCCGGTTGCCAGCAGCGTCATAGGTGAAGGATAAAGTCACCCCATCGGGATATTCTACCTGAACGAGCCGGTCACGCAGGTCATAGGTGTAGCTGGTAAGGCCGCGGTCGTCGGTTACGGTTGCCACCTGGTCGGTGGCCGTATAGGTGTATAAAACCTCGGAACCGTCGGGGTAGGTTTTACGCAGCAGGCGATTCATGGCATCGTAGCCAAAGGTGGTTGTCTCGCCGTTGAAGTCAGTATGGGCTATCAGGTTACCGGCCGCGTCGTAAACGTAGGTCTCAGACATACCCAGGGGCAGGGTGCGGCTGGTTAGACGGCCATTAGCATCATACTCAAACAAGGTGGTATGGCCATTGGCGTCGGTTTCGCTGAGCCGGTTGCCCACCTCGTCATAGGTATACGTGGTTTCTTGGCCCAACGCATCGGTTACTTTTATCAGGTTGTCGGCTGTATCATACGCAAAGGTGGTCGTCTGGCCAGCCTCATCGGTTTCGGTGGCTACCTGACCGGAAGTCGTATAGGTTTTCTGCCGGGAGCTACCATCTGCATAGACCGTCTGCACCAGGCGACGTACGCCAAAGCTGCTTTCGTCATACTGAAACTGGGTTGTACCGCTCAGAGGATCGGTTATGCTGAGCTGCGCTCCGCTGGGGCTGTAGGTGAACTGGGTTTCGTTGCCCACGGGGTCGGTTGTACTCAGGCGGCGGCCGCCAGCATCATACATGTGGTTTGTGGTGTTGCCACGTGCGTCGGTTTCAGCAATCAGGTTGCCTGCCGCATCATAAGTATTCACCATGGCGCTGCCGTCAGGGTAGATGATACGGGTCAGGAAGCCTTGAATATCATATTCAAAGAAGGTGGTGCGCCCAGCCCTGTCTATCTTGGCCGTGCGCCGGCCTTCCTGGTCATAACCATAGAACTCAAACGTTCCGTCAGCATAATCCGTGCGTACGAGTTCGCCTCGCCCATTGTACTCGTAGGTTGTCGTCAAGCCGCGCGGGTCGGTTTCAGATAGCTTTTGACCATCGGCATTGTAGGTGAAAGAAGTAACGTTCCCCAACGGATCGGTAAGGGAGAGAATATTGCCATTGGCGTCATAAGTATAAGTTGTGGTTTCAGCTATGGGGCTACCGTTGACTGTGCGCTGGACTGTTTCGGTCAACCGGTTGCCGTTGGCATCGTAGGTATAGCTTCTGTCGGCACCGCTGCTGGTTTGCTCACGGGTAATATTGCCAAAGGTATCGTAGGTATAAACCGTTGTGTGACCCTTGATGGTAACGGTGATGGGATTACCGCTGCTATCATAGCTGTAGGATTCAATGATCTGGTCATTGGTATCACGTACTTCAAGCAGATTACCACTGGCGTCATAACTGTAGCTGGTCGTATTGCCGGCCGGATCGGTGTGCGACGTCAAATGACCGGTGGCACTGTAGGCAAGAGCGGTGGTATGGCCAAGGGCGTCGGTTATTGACGTGGGTCTATCGTTGGCGTTATAGGCATAACTGCGGGTATTACCTAAGGCGTCTGTTTCGCTGAGAATATTACCGCGCTCGTCGTAAGTGGATTCCACACTCAAGCCGCCGACGGTAGCTTTGGTGACCATGCCCTGATCGTCGAACTCATATTCGATAACGTTGCCCAGACGGTCAGTAACAGTTACCATGTCGGCGTCCAGGTCGGTGGTAATTTCAGTGCGGTTGCCATCGGCATCAACCTGGGCCACAAGACGGCCGGTTTCATCATACTCGTTACGCAGGGGGATGTTACCTTGTGGGTCAACGATCTCCGCTAAGAAATGGCTGTCAACATAACCAAAGGTAGTTGTGTGACCAGCCCGGTCGGTGGCAGCCACCAGGTCACCGGCTGCGTCGTAGGTATAGGTAATGGCGTTGCCCATGGGGTCTGTAACGGCCGTGATGCGTCCCTGACCGTCCCGGCTGAAGCTGATGGACTTGCCGGCACTGTGCGTTGCGCCGCTACTGCTGATGGTCAGCGAGTTACCATTGGGATCGGCAATACGCGTCAATCCCTGATTCAAATTCAAGTCAAATTGGCGACCGTCCAGAGTTGTAAGGCGAACGTTGGTAGGCTCATAGATCTCACCAAAAAGCGGGTGGCCCAAGTCATAGGTAATATAGTCAGTACCGTTTAGCCAAAAGATACCTGTACCGCCGGGAAGGGTAAGCGTAGCACCGGGTACACCACCTATCTGCTCAAAACGGCCGTCGCCGATACAGCCACCCATAATGGCACTGCCAAACCCATACATGTCGACCTTAAAGGAAAAGCGGTAGAATTCTGTATCGGAGAAACGGATCTCAGTGATGTGACTCTTTGTCTCACTGGGAATGGTACAGGGCGGATTCAGGAAACCACCACCAGGCAGAATAACCCAACCATCGCCCGGTTTGCGGTTGTTAATATATGTACCGGCTTTAAGGACTTCCAGCCGCCAACCATAGCCAAAATCGCCGGAGTGGCCGCGTTCCCGGCTGTCATAGGTGCGCTGGATGGTAATGGGTATACCGGAAACGGGCACTTCCAAGTCTACAAAAGTGATACTGAAATTGCCAAGCTTCTTCTCACCAACAACAAGGATGTTTTGCGTCGTGGTGGCTGTGTTGCCGAAGAGATCTGTGGCTGTCAGGCGCAAGCGAGTAATACCACTGGTGAGCAGCGTCGTATCCAGCGTACCCAAATGTCCGTCTACGACTGAGGTAGTGCCAGTAGCAAACGTGACAAAATCGCCGTTACCAGAAGCTGCTTCTAACGTGTAGCGGACCAGGCTATCGTCTTGGGCCGTTCCTACAATGTCAACCTGACCAGACACTTCTTCATCTTCAGCGGGACTGCTGATACTTACCGTAGGCGGCGTCGTATCCACTGAGGGTGGTGAGATAATTAGTTCGCCGCTAATATTGGCAAACAAGAGATAGCCTTGCCACGGCTGTAATGAAGTGGCCGGATACGTCCCCAGCGCATCATCATATCCAGACAGGTCGGCCATTACCCATCCCTGAGTCACGGCCTGGCTGAGAGGTAAGGTAGATGTCCCGTCGCTAATCGCAATCCGATCATCGCTCCAAGCTACCGTGGCCAACCAAGGAGTGGCTACCAGGTTCCAGCCTCTATTCAAGATAATGTGATAATCATCACTTGTGGTGACCAGATCGCCACTAACTACCACCGAACGTTCTTGCTCAAGCAGCAACCAGTAAGCGCGTCCCGGTATAACAGAAATAAAGCCAGGATCGTCCGGGCCAATTCTTAAGCCATCAACATAATCATAAAGGTGTAGAGGGGACGGCAGATCGGAAAAAACGGCTTCTGGTGAGGGATTGTCAGGCTGCAAAGGCAGTGACACCAGGCTCCACCCTTCAGGGAAGGTGTAGGTAAAGGCATCTTGACCAGAGGCTGGCGACCTCGATGATGTCAGCGCAAAAAAAAGAAGCGGCAGCGCGAGTACCAGGGCACGGACCGACCATTGACGAATGCGTCTAGTGGAATCATTCCTGCTTGAGATAGATTGTTCCATTGAGTTAGAGTTTGGGGGTGAGAACATGCAATAACTCACATTCCGCACCTGTTTTGCGGTTGTTTATAATTCAGAGATTTCGGCATCTTCGGACCAACAACCTCTGAAAACGCCCAACTATGGCCCTCTGTCAATCTAGCTGAATCTTATCGGAATTTGGTTGAATCGACATGACACCTGAGATTTGCCGAAACAACCTCAAATAAATGGCTGATAAGTCGCAAAACCCGACCTTTTGGGGTAAGAATTGCCCAAATCTATCGACTATTCAAAACCCTCCGTTTAAGGTGGAGTATGTGAGCAATGATGGTTTCGTAAAGCTTATAGAAAAACCTGAACTTTGTCAATCTTTCGCTAACAAAAGGGTGGACGTCACTTTCGTTGAAATCCCGATAATAAGCCAACAACGTCTCTTTTGAATTTGGCGCGGCCTACAACGGGGGTATCGTCTACACATGAACTAATCACATTCCCGCCACTTGCCGGTAATAGGCCAGCAATGTCTCCTTTGACTCTGGCGCGGCTTGTTTGACCGCCAGGTAGCTCTGGAAGGTCTCGACTTCGGTCTGGTTGCTCTGGTCAACGGCCGTTCCGTCTCCATACGTCAAGCCCACATGACCCACCGCCGTCTGAGCGTTAGCTCGGCCGTTGCCGTTGGCGGCCGGTTGGGTAGAGGTAAAAACGGCCGTTCCGTTTGCCACCGGCTGCGGCCTCTGCCCGTTACGGCCGTTACCATTGGGCATAGCCGCTGCCAACTCAGCCTCACTCACCGTCGGCACCAGCAGGTAGGGGGGTGGCACACCCACCAATTCTTGATGGGTCAGCATCCGCACCACGTCCCAGGCCCGCAGATAGGCCAGGACTGAGGCCGCCATCCGCTGCGCTTCGTACCGCTTGAAACTGACGTTAACGGCCGTTGTCGCCTGACCGGCCGGCATAATCGCACCCGTCTCAGCCAGCTTGCCCGGCCCGCTCTTGAGTTCAACGTAGACATTCTCCCCTTTGGCCGTGACTGACAAAACGCGACTGACGGCCGTTCGGCCGCCAGTCGGGGGCGTACCTTTGTATTCCTTATGTTGGAACTCCCCTCTGCCAGCAGCCAGGGCGGCAAAGATGACCCGCGCATCGGGGGTGTCCAGGAAGTGGTGGCAATGGTCGCTCATGCCTTCATTGCGCCGGTAGGTCCCGGCGAACAAACGTAGCTTGCCTATGTGCAGGCTGTCTTCAACATGCAGAAAGCGGGATTGGGTGACGTAGCTGTAGAGGCGCACGCGGGTTTGACCGCTGGCAGCCGGAACGGGTGTGGGGGCTGGGGATTGGTTACTCATGGCTTTTTCTCCTTGTCGGGTAGGTGGGATAGGCAGGATTGGCTGATCTGTCTGAAGGGGGGAACTGCTTGGGCCATTATCGGCCGTCACGTAGGTCACAGCCAGCGGCCGGCCGGTCAGGTAGACCATTGTTCGCTGCACCATGCCGTCGAGTAAGCGCAGCCAGGCCGCGGCATAAGGGCTGGATACGGCCACGACCAGCATCTGGTTGCTACTGGCCGAGGCCACTGCCTGGCTGCCGCTGAGCCAGGCGTCATAAGTAGACCGCAGCAGTTGCAGCCGCAGCTCGGCCAGGGCCGCCTGCCACAGGGCGTTGGGGGTAGGGTAGTCTGGGGTCATGGCAAGCTCCAATAGAAGGAAGAAGGAAGAGGGAAGAAAGACTTGGGGAACCGCTGCAAATAGCATAGCGATCATCAGTCGCCTGCTGAGGCATCACGGTGCAAATAACCCACCAGTTTGAGGGATATCTAGCCAGAGATCAATCCTTTCTTCCCTTCGACAAGCTCAGGGCAGGACCTTCTGCCTTGTGTCCGCTAGTGTCAGATGTTGGCGCAGGCGGCGGCGGGCGGTTTGTTGCCACTGCTGCCGGATGCGCTCTTGCTGGATGGTGGCCAATGTGCTAATAGGGGTCGTCAGGGACACCGGTTCCCAAACAATCTCGTTGTATTGTTCATGGAGCAGGTCGCCGTTGGGCATTCGGAACTGGTGGGAACCGGGATAGGACTCAACCGCCCAGACAATGAGGTTCAGACTGCCCATACCGATGTAGACCGGATGCCCTATCTGTTTAATCCGCGCCTTAATGACGGCAATCACTAACGGGTGGGTGGGGAAGATGGCCAGTTCGGCCGGCGTGGCCGTGCGCATCCCGTACCGTTCCATCATCACTTCGGCCTCGCTCCGTGCAGGTCCCTCGTCAGAAAACGGGTATCGAGGACGCACGGTCTTTGGGGCTGAAACGGCTGTTGCCAGCCGAACCAACCGGCGGGCAAAAGTGGTTAGGGAGCGGGCTGTCTGCTCGTTCATCATGTTGTCTCCTGTGCGTCAGTTTAATGGCCGTTTCTCAGAATACCAAGCGCGGCCGGGGCACAGGCGGCGGGCTGGGGGCAGGCGGTGGCTGACCTTCTTGGTCATCAGGCTCGGCCGGTGTGGTCGGGGCTGCGGGCCGGGCGGAACGGCCGTTTAGATCACCATTGGCGGTGTGGCGACGGCCGTTGCCGCCCGCCTGCTGTGCATCGCGATGAGCAGCGCCTTGACCGTTGGCGTGTTGGTCTGGGTGATCAACCTGGCTACTGTCGTTACGGCCGTTGCCCTTGGCCTGGTTCAGCAGCGACCCCTGCCGGGCATGGTCGCCGGTGTGCCCATTGCCGGTACTGTTAGCCGGTAGAACGAGCGGCTGGGTCAAACGGCCGTTGGCGGCCGACGCTACCTCATCAAGCCCCTCGTCCTCATCAACAATTGTGTAATCGCCGATCAGGACGTTGGCCTGGCGCAGGTCGGCATTGGCCTCGGCAAAGGCTTGCTGCAGGCTGTGGGTTTCTGCCTCTACCTCACCGACCACGATCCGGGCCAGCGTCGTCACCAGGTCGCCGCTGGACAGATCGTCCAGGTCGGCCAGGGAATCATCGCCTACCGTATCACCGTTAATCCGCAGCGTGGCCGCCACTTTAGCCGCCACCAGCCGCAGGGCCGCTTCCTGAATCGTTTCTTCGTAGGCAAAGTAGTAGACCTTAACCGGCACCGTCTGCCCAATACGCCAGGAGCGGCGGCTGGCCTGTAAGACGGTGTAGACGCTGTAGTCGATGGCCATCCAGACGATGGTGGGGAAGTCGAGGAGGTCAATCCCGGTCTCCACTTTGCGCGGGTGGCTGATGATGACGTCTACCCCCGCCTTCACCTGCTTCTCCACCCAGCCCTCCCGCTTGTTGGGCACGGCCCGCAGGATAGCTGCCTGGAGACCGGCTTCCTCCAGCATCCGCTTCCATTCGGGCTGGATGTCGAGGGTGTCGGTCTGCTGGCAGAGCAGCAGGACGCGCCGGCCCTGGGCTTTCTCCTGCAAGCAGAGGTCAATGATCTCCTCCTCTTTGGGACCGATGAAGCCTTCGGGCAAAGCCGGCACCGAAGCCACCACCCGCTCGGTACGGGGGCAGCGCACCACCTTGGCCCGGCGCGGCGAATCGGGCCAAAATAGCAGAGCAAAGAGGTAGCCCGCCAACAGCGACTTGTCGCCGCGCACCAGTCGCTCTTTCAGCTCTGCCTGCAGCTGTTGTTTGAGCGATTCGTAGTAGTCGGCCTGCACCGGGTGCATGGGGACTGAAACCGGTATCTCGCTGTACTCTGGCAGGGGAAAGCCCATGTCGCCCAGCGAAAGGAAGACCGAGCGGTTGAGCAACCAGGGCAGCATGGCCGGACTGCCGCCGGGCAGCTCTTTGTAGCGGATGTTGCTGCGGCTGTTGGCCGTTTGGCGACCGTCTTCGTCCAGGGTAATGGTCTCAATCTGCTGCAAGATGCCGTAGGCCGAAACCCACTCCCGGCTGCGCAGGCGACGCTGGCCGCTGGCGTCGGGGTTGACGTATTGGTGGGCCATCTCCGGGGCCAGGCGAAAGAGCAGGTAGAAGAGACTGGACGCTTTGCCGCCGTAAATCGTCCCGGTCAGGGCCACTACCTTGCGGGCGGCCTGGGCCAGGTGGTGCATGGCGTAGCCCTGGTCACTGTCGATGCCTTTGTATTGGTGGACTTCGTCAATCAGAAGCAGATCGAGTTTGCCTTTGCCCCGTTTCTTGATGTATCCGGCCAGCGGCACTTTGGCATAGCCCTGATCGGCGCGGGGTGGAGGGCTGGTCAGGTTGAAGCTGGCGCTGCGGCCGCTGGCCAGAGCGGCGCGGATGGCGCGTTCCCGTTGGGCATACTGTTTGAAGCTGCCTCGCTCCTGAGACTCGCTGCGGCGGCGGCTGAACTGGTACAGCGGCGAGCCGCAGGCGGCATTGGTGCAGTGGCGGGTGGCCGTCTTCATCTCGCCGAAGAGAATCGGCCGGCCGCTCATCATCACCGTCTCACCACAGACCGGGCAGCGGATGCCCCGCACCTGCATCGCTGCGATTTGACGGGGGGTCAACCGGCGGCGGCACACGGTCACTCGTTCGTCGGTACTCAGCTCCTGGAGGTCGCTGGCCTGCAAGACGCTACCCCACAGTCGCTCCACATCGCTGAAGCCCTTGCTGCCGTAGTTGTGGCTGGCCGGGCCGCCGTAATCGTAGGCGTGGACCCAGCCGGACGCACTGCGGGCGCTGGTCTGTTTAAGGACGCCGACTAATGGTTTGTCGTCAGGTTGGGGACCGAAGAATTGATCCACGTCAGCTACCGTTTGCAGGTGGCTGGTACGGACCGCGGGCCACACCGCTTTGAACTCCCGCTGCCATTTGTCCACCAGGTGGGGCGGGCAAAGGACAATGGTGCGCCGGGCGTGGCGACCGGCAGCAACTGCTGCGCCAATGGTGGTGTTGTGTGTAACAATGTAATCATCGGTGACATACAATTGATTTTCAGAGTCCAGGGCAATACATTGTGCTTCTTTCTTACCTACATATTCGATCTTGACCATCGCTCGAGTGACGCCATACTTGGTGCGCGGGCGTACCCGCTCAAGTTTGCGGGTCAAGCGGAAAGGTTGGATGCATTCCGGCAATTTAATATTAAGCTGATAAGCCAATTGTCCATATCGCTTTTCGCCATTATGCGTGTAGCGTGGAATTCGAGTGGTTAGCTTAGCTGTACCCCCTAGAGATTGAACTAATTCTGTTATATCCCTGGCTAATTTCTCTGAGACTGTAGAGTAGGTGATATGTCCGGTAAATCCGTCTGGTTGTCCACCTATCGTGCCGTCCGTATCGAGCAAACCCTGCAATAAAGCGATGCGAGAATTAACACTGGAAAACAGATAGCGTTTGGGGATAAACTTAGTTTCCGAGCGGTGCCCCATTAATCCTAGCTTTCTCAGGGCACTTGTCACAGGATTTGAATTTAAACAACGTCTTTTCGAGCCTGTCCTCTTGGAATCCGTACGGTATTTACTACTTATACGATAATCGTACTTACCTTGAACCTTGAAGGAGACCCCATCGGGCAGAGCTGCAGCGGCTTCCTGGATAATCTCATCATCCGCTGAAGTGAGCTTGGGATTACCGCTGCTTAACCCGCCATCACCTATCAAAGCACCCAGTAAATAAGGGTCTAATGGCAATGGTTTCTCCTCGAATTCTATGGGCTTTACCAAGGGGATGAAGTAACGAGCGTTAGTAGACTGGCTAAACAGTTTATTCTTAATCTCTCGCAGTTCAAACAGTTGTGGGGAGTGGTTCCGCCATTTCCGTTCTGGGGTCAAAACCTGCCACACGTGTTCGTTACAGCATTCTGTCTGAGAACCATCGCTGAAAGTCACCCGATAGATATCTTTCATGCCTTGAGGATAAACGCCAACAACGCGAGCAGTTCCACCCTCAGGATCAACCACTTCGTCGCCCTCTTTAATATCACCCATGCGCTTCCAGCCGGTTAATGTCAGCACCTTACAATCTAGCGGCTGGGCTTTCCCGGTGCCCATCTCGCCCACGATGATCGCCTCCCGCGCCCTCTCCAGACGGGTCAGCACCGCCGCCGCCGCATGTTTCTGCGCCGGCAGCAGGCCGCTTTTGCCGTTTAGGCCGGGAATGGGCCGCTTTTTGCTCAGCCGATTGAGCAGCCCACCATACCCATTGAGGTCAAACTGGTAGACCGGAGTGTAGGTCCGAGCCACGATGCCGGTCAGATGGGTGATCCACTCCTTGAGAAACTGCTCTAAGGCCGGTCCTTTGTAATCCTGAATCAGCCCCTCGCTGTTTATGGTGGTGATGTCGGTCACAACGGTCTCTGTTTCTAAATTGGTAACCCGAATACGGCCGTCGGGCAGTTCTTCCCGGTACTGGTCGTGGCGGGGTACTTTGTAGCTGCGCCCCTTGATGAGCAGCCGCTGGCCGGGTTCGTCCCCATGTCTCGGCAAGGCTCGACACAAGTCTGGCTCACCGGCCAAAACCTGGTTGTTGAGGTGGCCGGCGGCGATGACGCTGTGCATGTGGCCCAACTTGAGTGGCGTCAGCGGTTGTAAAGCGGCCTGCTGCCCCGCCGGATCGAGATGCTGCTGCCAGTCACTGCCCGTCGTGACCCCTACATTGGCGGCTTCGGCCAGAGCGTCAGCCGGGTCGATGAAGAAGGAGCGGAAGTGGAAACGGCCGTCGGGCACAATAAGGGCCGGCAGCCGGTAGGCCGGGCTGGCGGCGGCCGCCAGCGGAGGCAGAGCGTCTTTACCGGCAGCCATTTCAATCAACCGCGCCACCGTCTCTTCGTCAGGTGGTACGCCCTTGACCCGACGCCGGCCGAAGAGAACGATCTGGTGAAACTGCTCGTAGAGGCTGCCGCCGCCGCCGGGCTGGGGCAGGTCGGGGAAGCGGTAGACGGTAAGCTGCTCGTACCAGCCGGCCAGGTAGCGGACCGCTTTACGCAGCTTGAGCAAATGCTGGGGCACGACCCAGATGAGCAACCCACCGGGCTGTAACCAGGGGCGGCTGCGGGTGAGCCATTGGTACTCTAACCGGCTATCTTCGTCGTCATGGTCATAAGGCGGGTTGATGTAAAGCAGGTTGAAGCTGTTGTGGGGCGCAATCAGGTTGAGGTAGCTGTCGTGGAAGATGTGGGTGAGGGTGGGGGTGGGGGACGGCCGTTCTTGCTCGGCCAGGAAGGCATCAATGGCTGCCCGTGCCGTGCGTGCCCGTTCTTCGTGTAGTTCTACGCCGTAGGGGGTCAGGTTCAGGGCCGCAGCCAGGGTCACAAGGGCTTCCCCTTCGCCAGCACAAGGGTCAAGAATACGGCCGTGTCGGGGTGCCTCTATGTAGCTGGCGATCTGGTCGGTTACGGCCGGGGGCAGGGGATAATAGCCGGCCTTTTCGATATTGGCAAGTCGGGTCATGTTGCACCTCTGGGGGGTAAACGGGTTGGAATTGTTTGTGTGTGTGGGTTGACAAAGTTATTGCATAGCGTGACAAAGTTGCTGTTAACTACCTCATTGCCAAGCAAGCCGCAACCGCTTATACTGTGGGTAACAGAAAGTCTGCCTGATCTGATAACAAATGAGGCTAAGTTATGAGACAAAACACCATTCAATTACCACCCAATCTCTATGAAGTTCTCCGCCGCAAAGCGGCTGCCCAACAAAAATCGCCGGATAGCCTGGTCATCGAGTGGTTAGCCCCTCACTTAGAGGCAGACGGAGAGCGCAGCAGGGATGTCATACCTGCTTTTGAGCGGGAAGTAGCCGCTTTTGAAGCGTTGAAGCCGTCGCTACTGGCTCAATATGAAGGTCAGTTTGTGGCAATTTACCGGGAAGAAGTGGTGGCCAGTGGCAGCGATAAGCTGGCGCTATCCCGTAAAGTACGTGAAATGTATGGACCTATTATTTACTACATTGAAAAAGTGACTGCTGAAACACCACGCACAGTACGAATGCCTTCAGTTTGGACAGCAAAAGCATGATTCCTTACGACAACAGCTTTTCGCCACCAGCCATTGTACTACCTGTCACCGTAACTGGTGTTATACAAACTCACCCCGACATTACTGCTCAGGGCTTGATTGATACCGGAGCTGACATAACGGCTATTCCGGCATCTTTGCAAGAGAAGCTCGACCTTTATCCCTTCAGCCGACTACAAATGGAAGATGCTCGTGGCGTAAAGGAAGTGGTTTACACTTATGAAGTGATGTTAGTACATCGTTAAATAAGTAAATCAATTTTTCTTGAATCTTGAATTAGCATCGTTAACAACCGAATAACGAGCATGAAGCTTCTCACGACAAATCTCGATTGAGAATTGCCAATTGATTTTGATTTGTTTTTCGCGCCGCTCGGCAATCAAAGCCAACACTTCCGATTCCAGTTTTTCAATCGTTGGAATACGTCGATTGAGGCAAAGACGAGCCAGGGCCGAAAACTCAATCTCGATCATATTGAGCCAACTGGCCCCTTTGGGAGTGTAATAGAATTCAAACCGCTGCGCCAAAGCAAACGCTTCATCAGCGGGCAATTGTGCGTAGAAAGCACCCAGGTTGTGGGTGTTGAGATTGTCCAGCACCAGACGAATTTTCTTGGCATCTGGGTAAAGGGCAGCTAAGGCTTGACAAAAGAGCGTGAATTCTTTTCTGGTCCGCTGCTTGTAAACAATGCCTAGCCGATTGCCGGTTAATGGCTCGATAGCAGCCAGGAGGTTGCAGGAGCCATTCTTTTCATAAGCATAATGCTCCTTGCGTACTTTTCCCTGCTGCATGGCGATGGGGTCTACCTTATCACCAATGAGAAAACAAGGGCGTTCGTCAAAGCAAACAACCGGATAGTCCGGGTCATACGCCAGGGCATAGAGCCAGAGAATCTGCTCCAACTTAGCCAGAAACAGGCTGTTGATTTGGCCGATGCACCAATATCGTTTCAGGTGAGGCTTGAGTTCGTTTTTTTTAGAATGAGTCGAACCTCGCCATAGGAAATGTCATCAACGATTTTTAGTTCCACGGCTTTATCGGCTAACAGGCGTAGTGACCATTTTTCATAACCTTCAGGAGGGTTACTGCAAGCTAACGCTGTAATCTTGGCCCGTTGCAAGCCGTCAATGACAACCGGCCGTCCTGGTCTTGGTTTATCGGTTAGGAATTCCAGCCCAGATTCCTTGTATTTTTGGGCCCAGGTTGATACGGTTTGAATCATAACACCAACAATTTCGGCCACTGCTGTAAAGGTTCGACCTCGATCCAATTCAAGGATCGCTACTGCTCGTTTATAGGTCTTGGCAGGCAAAGCACCTTTCTTTATCAGGTTTTGCAAATATGCTCGATGATTATCTGTGAGGGTTACATGTTCTTTTTTCATCCCTCCAGGGTAGCGAGCTTTTCAGAAACAACAAGATTTTTCATTCTTTTATTTAACGGTGTATTAGCCGCAGCAGGCCAGTCGCCACAAGTGCTGGAAGTCCTCCTGCTACCTTTTCCTTTTGTCGTTCTGGGCCGTGACTGGCTGCAAGCCTATTATTTGTTGCTGAATGGTCCGGAGGGAACTTTTGTAGCGAGCGCAACACCGCTCATGGGCAATTAGCACTGCCAAAATGAAAAGAGCATCTCAGTGAAGATGCTCTTGGCACTTATTGGTTAGCTGGGGGTCAAACGATGGGGAGCGTTAGCGAGGGGGGAATACGGCCGTTTACAAGTGGGCCAGCACTTCTTGTTCAAAGGTTTCCAGCGAATCACTAAGGACGGCCGGCCGCTGCAGATCTTTTAAGACCTGTGAATCATCAATTCGGTCTAGCAACGTCGTCAATTCTTCCGGTAGGGCACCAAAGCGGGTCTCTAAGGTTTCCAGCAGCATCTCTCGCCTAGCTTGTCGGCCTGCTATCCGCTCCACGCTGGTCACATATGGTTTTCTTTCCCGTTCTTCGTAGTAGGCAACGATATCTGTCACAAACTTTTCCTCCAGTTCCGGTGGTAGCGTCATGATCCAGTCGATAAACCAGAATCGTACCCGAAACCAACCAGCGATTTGTTAACGAACCGGTTTCTACATAAGGTCAGCGAGTAGCTATTGTGGGGAACTGTCGGTCAACTCTTTGAGCGCAGTCTCCAAAAGATCGGCTACACCAAGTGATTGTGCCCATTGCCTGAGATAGGCAACATCCAGCTCGGCCTGCTGTGTTTTCAAAACACCTAGAATATCACGCCACTGACGCTCAGATACCTCACCGCCCAGGCGGAACCATTCCAACTTGGCCAGAACAACATCTTCGGCACTTAGAATCCAAATTTGCTGACCACGCTCTGGTCCAACCTGTTCTGACAGGCGTCTATCGAGCTGCTGCTGGTCAAAAGGGCGGCCTTTGGGCATGAAGATATCCACCTTGAACATAGTGCTGAAATGAATGAGGTTGAAACTGCCGCGTCGCTCAACGGCCTGTTGGATCATTTGCTCATCAGCATAAAACGCATCCTGCAATCCAGATACAAAAGGGGCAACTTGTTCCGGCTGAATGTCAGCTACAATGTCCACATCCATCGTTGTGCGTAGCATCCCATGGATGATGCTGGCCATTGACCCCCCGATGACGTAAGGAATATCCAACTCATCCAACAGGTTGGTCACAAGCAGTGTCACCTGCATGGCTTCAGAATTTATCAACTTGTCTCTCCTTAATCGGGCAGAGGGCCGTAAACGCGACAGGCCAATTCTTCACCGAGCAAAATAGCTGCCAGGCGGCGGCGCAGTTCTTGAGGAGAAGCGTCCGGGAACCGCTGGCGCAAACCGGTTAAGGTCAGTTGGCGTGCCGTACGATTTAAGCCTTCCATTATTTCCAGCTTGCGCCAGGCTGGCGTTTCGCGCCATAGTTTGAACAGCACGGCTTCGGCGTCCGGTGTCGTATCCCAATTCATTTGCCGCCAGGTAGGTAAAATTGGGTTGTCCTTTGATGCCTGGTTGCTAGCCAAATCACCTGCTACATGGCTCTCAATTTGTTCTTCGAGGTCTGGGACTAACTGTGTTGTCGTCATATCATGCTCACTTCATCTTTGCTCTCAAAAGATTACCTTGTTTATTGTAGCTGAAAACAATCTTTTATTAAACCCAGCTAAACCTCATTGCACCTTGCTTTAGAACGCGATCTGCCTGGACACAATGCCCGCCTGCACCACCTCTTGCCAGACAGTCGGGGCCGGCTTCACCTGCCAGGCCGCATAACCTTGCCCCTTGCCGTCATCGAGGAGAGTAATCAATTTGCGCTGCCGGCCGTACTGCCACAGATAATCCGACCAATCCGGCAGCAGGGGCAGGGCCAGCGCTTTGTTGAGCATCGGGTAGAAGAGGGGCGGAATGGGCTGACGGCCGTTATCGAGCAGGTAAAAGGGCTGTTCGGGGTTCATCTCTTTGAGACTGGCCTGCTTGTGGATTAAGACCATATGATGCCAGCCGCAGGGCAGGCGGCTTTGCAACTTCACATGGGCTTTCATCCCATCGAGAGCCACCTGCCGCCGCTCAATCCAGTGGCTTTGGCCTTTGCCCATCAAGGCTGCCCAATTGGCCCGCGCCGACTGCTTGGCCCCCACCATCTCCAGGTAGACCAGTGTCTTCTCCTTATCATCCAGGGTCAGGGCCGGGGTATAGACGCTCAGCCCTGAAGCCAGCCCTATCTTCTTGTTCTGGTCGCGGGTTATACGGACCTCCTTGAGCAGCACGCGACGGCGGCCGCGGGTCTCTAGCGGCGGCTGGAACTGGTAGGACTCGCACCAGGTCAGGCTGGCCCGGTAGCCCAGCCGAACCAATGCTCGCCCCACCGGCCCTGTGGCAATCAGGTTCTCTAACTGCCACTCGCTGATGGTGTCCCGGCCTGTGAGCTGCTTGACGGCCGTTTCCACATCACTTACCAGTAGGCCCGGACCGTGAACGGTCTCCGCCGGGGTCAGCGTTTGTAGCAGGGCAGGCAGTTCGGCCCACGTCGCCTCAGCTACCGGCAGGGGCAGCGGGTAGTAGAGGCCGTCCTGGGCTTCGCTCTCGTAGCCGTAGTCGGTGAGGGTGATGGTAATCAGGTTACGGAGGGCCGGGGCGGCCTTCTCCAGGTTGTAGAAGACACGGCCGTAGGCCCCCAGCGTCGCCTGCCGCATCAATTCGGCCGGCAGCAAGGGACGGCCGTCCATGCTGCTCAGGAAACGAATCAACCCCAACCGCGCCTTTTCCAAATCGGCCGGCAGGGGGCGGATGTAGAAGCTGTTTTCTATCTCCCACCCGGCGCCGGTGGCTATCTCGTCTACCTGGGTTTCGATGGCCTCACGTTCGGAGGTGGTCAAGGCAGAGAGGTGCTTGTTGTAGCGCTGCCAGGCCGCTTTCTGCCAGACCACCGTCCGGGCCATGAGCTGGCTGGGGGCGTGGGAGTCTGTCCCGGCGTTGGCCAGCGTCTCCTGTATTTCTGCCTCATCCAGCGGCGGCAGTTGAGGATGGTAGCTGCCGCGCCGGTCAAAGGCGACCTCGGGTGGTTCAAGCTGGACCTCAGCCCCAAACCCAATGTGGCCACAAGCCCGGTCTGTCACCTGGCAGACGAGATGGTAGGCTTCTGTGGTCTCAATACCGTCAGGGTAAAGTACGGCCGCCACCACCTGCAAGGCGGCATCGTGGGGCAGATAGCTGTTGTCACCGACGGTGAGCAGGGGGACATCTCGCAGGCCGTCCAGTATTGCCTGCCGTTTGCCCTCTTTGTCACGGGTATAGGTCTGGTCTTGACCGTTGATGGTCAGGGTAAAGGTGGGTGGGGTTGTCATGGGGACCTCCTGGAGGGTGCGGGTATGCAAGTGGCGGGTGGCGAGTGGCGCGTATTTTTACCTGCCACCCGCCACTCGCTACTCGCCACAATCTATTTACTACGTATCAAAGCCGAGACCCTTTTCCTTCAAGCTCGTGTACCGATTCTGCCCAATAATCACGTGGTCCAGCACCGAAATGTCCAGCAGCTTGCCCGCCTCGACCAACTGGCGGGTGACGTTGACGTCTTCGGCCGACGGGTCGGGGATGCGTAGAGTAGGAACGGGAGCGTCATACTGGTGTTGCCACATGCGATTTCTCCCATTCCTCTCCCCGAACCGGACTTGCGACTTTCACCGCATCCGGCTCTCCATCAAGTCTATTGTTGTA
>SLGK01000300.1 GCA_007123775.1 Anaerolineae bacterium
ACGCCATGGTGCGGCTGGCGCAGGATTTCTCGCTGCGTTACCCCCTGGTCGAAGGGCAGGGCAACTTCGGCTCGATTGACGGCGACGCGGCCGCGGCCATGCGCTACACCGAGGCCCGCCTCTCGGCCCTAGGCCAGGATATGCTGACCGACATCGACAAAGAGACGGTTGACTTTACGCCTAACTTTGACGACACTCTGACCGAGCCATCCGTCCTGCCAGCCACCCTGCCCAATTTGCTGGTCAATGGGGCCACCGGTATTGCCGTAGGCATGGCTACCAGCATCCCGCCCCACAATTTGCGCGAGGTGATTGACGCCCTGGTTTTCATGCTGGACCAGTGGCAGCGGCTGGACGAGATCGCCGTGGCTGACCTGATGGCCTTTATTAAAGGGCCGGATTTTCCGACCGGGGGCATTGTCTACCGCTTCCGCGAGGGCAGTGAGTCGGACGCGCTGGCCAATGCCTATGCTACGGGACGGGGCCGCATTACCGTTCAGGCCCGTGCCCACGTGGAGCAGATGGGGCGCAGCAAATCCCGCCTGGTTATTACCGAACTGCCCTACCAGGCCAACAAGACCAACCTGCTGGGGCGCATTGCCGACTTGCACCGCGACGGCCGTATCGAGGGCCTCACCGATTTGCGCGACGAATCCGACCGCAGCGGGATGCGGATCGTCATTGAAACCACCCGCCACGTTGACCCCAAAGACGTCCTGGCCGAATTGTACAAGCTGACGCCCATGCAAAGCACCTTCAGCATTTCGCTGCTGGCGCTGGTAGACGGAATGCCCCGCGTGCTGTCGCTCAAGCAGGCGCTGCGCCACTACCTGGAACACCGGCTGACTATCGTGCAGCGGCGCAGCCAGTACGATTTGAACAAGGCCAAAGATCGCGCCCACATTTTGGAAGGGCTGCTCAAGGCGATTGACCGCATTGATCTGGTCATTCAAATAATTCGCCAGGCGCAGAATACGGAAATTGCCCGCCAAAACCTGATGAAGCGGCTCAGGCTGACCGAAGTGCAGGCGCAGGCCATTCTCGACATGCCCCTGCGCCGCCTGGTGGGTCTGGAGCAGGCCAAACTGCAAGCGGAGTTTGCCGACAAGAAGAGCTTGATCGAGCGGTTAGAGCGGCTGTTGGCCAATCCGGACCTGATGCGGCAGGTGGTCAAGGAAGAATTGCGGGCGGTGTGGCAGCAGTATGGCGACGTGCGCCGCACCTTGATTGTGGACGGCACGAAAGGTACGGCCGTTACTGCTGCCGATTTGCTACCCACCGAATCGGTCTGGGTAATGGTAGGGCAGACGGGTACCATCGCCCGCACCATTGCCCCCGATCCCGTTGACGTGCCACCCAAGCCGGCCGAACCGCCGTTGCTGATGCTGCCGGCTACCACCACCGATCTACTCTACCTGCTGGCGGCTGATGGCACGGGCACGGCCGTACCCGTCTACCAGCTACCCCAGGCCACCGCTCTGGGCCAGGGTTTACACTGGACCGACCTGACCCCGCTGCGGCGCGAACACCATCTGGCGGCGGCCGTGGCTGTGCCCGCCGGAGCTGAGGGCTACCTCTTTTTGGCCACGGTAGGCGGGCTGGTCAAGCGGGTGCATCTGACTGATCTGCCCGGCGTTACCGGCGACCTGTTTACGGCTATCAACGTGCCCGACGATGATTCGCTGGGCTGGGCGGTCATGACCGGCGGCGAAGATGAAGTCATTTTGGCCACGGCTACGGGTCAGGCTATCCGCTTTGCCGAACGCGAGGTGCGTCCCATGGGGTTGTCGGCTACCGGCGTTATGGGCGTCAAGCTAGTCGATGAGCTGGATGGGGTGGTCTCGCTCAACAAGGTCGTGCCGGCTGGCTATTTATGGAGTATAACAGATAATGGATTAGCCAAAGCCACGCCGCTGAGCAGCTATCCCGTTCAGGGGCGATATGGTCAGGGTGTAATCAACTTACGCCTGCCGGCAGGGGCGGCTGAGGTGGTTACGGCCGTTGTTTGTCGACAAAACGAGCGGTTGCTTATCACCACTGCTTTCGGCATCACGGCTCAATTTACGCTGGCGCAGACGGCCGTTGGCGCCCGCAGCGTCAAACCGCGCCCGCTCTTTACCGTTATTGACCGCAACCGGATTACGGGCGTATTAAGGCTACCGGCAGCCGCAACCGAAAGCAAAACCGCACCAAAACAACTATCGTTAATCAGTACATGAAATCACCTAACTACCAGACCACCAGACTACCAGACTATTAGACCAAGGAGACAACCGACAATGAATTTCAAAGACCAATGGGCAACCGACGAAGATGGCAAAGAGTTTCTCTTTACCGTAGAGATGCAGCGGCAACTGGCTGAGGCCGGTCTGCCGGTTGAGCCAGCTTCTTTGAGTGAATTGGACCACGGCCGTTCTTCAAGCCGGCGCCCGCCACAGGCTAAACCTCACACCCAGGCGGCAGCGACCGACGACAAATTTGCCGTGCCCGTCACCCTGCAAATCGATCCCCAGACCGGCAAATACATCGGTCGGGTTAAATGGTACAACGAGCGCAAAGGCTACGGCTTCATTGTCCGTACCGCCGACGAGGAAATCTTCTTTCACAAATCAGGTTCTAGCGTTGATCCCGGCCATTTGGATGAAGGGGATTGGGTTTTGTATGATGTGGAGCAAACTCAAAAAGGGCCGGAAGCAACCGAAGTGGAGCATTACAAAGGGGAGTTGCCACAGCTTGCCTGATAATTCAAACCTGACAGGTCTTCGAAGACCTGTCAGGTTTTATGTTATAGACCTGTCAGGTTTTTTCAATGAAGGAATGGGTGAATGACAACAAAACGTGTGGGAGATGTAACCATGGATGGACGGCCGTTTACCGTGATTGGTGAGCGGCTGTCGCCCGGCGCTGACGCGCCCGATTTTCGCTTGCAGCGTTCTTCTGACTTTCGTCACGTGACCAACGCCGACTACGCCGGTCGGATTCGCCTGATTTCGACCGCGCCCTCGCTAGACACCTCTATCTGTGATGCCCAGACGCGCCGTTTTAACGAGATAGCCACTGAGCTAGGGGAAAACGTGACCGTCTTGACCGTGAGCGCGGACCTGCCCGTCACCCAGAACCGCTGGTGTGGAGCGGCCGGCGTGGACCGGGTAGAGGTCCTGACCGATCACTTTGATATGAATTTTGGTCAGGCGTATGGGACCTACGTCGAAGAGCTTCGCATCGAGCAGCGAGCCGTTTTCGTGGTTGATGGCGACAACAAGGTTCGCTACGCCGAATACGTGCCGGAAATCGGTCAACACCCCGACTATGAGGCGGCAATAGCAGCCGTTAAAAGCTTGATCCCGTGAAGCGCGATAGGGGGCCGGTGGTGGGTGGGGTCTGTTACGTAATCCAATCCCGATTAAAAGCGTCCCAATTGCGATGAGCGTACGTCCGGCTGCAATTTTTGCAGACCAGGGCGCTGTCCGTTTCGCCGCTATCTCGCCAGCGCCAACGGACGGTCGTCAGGTGAAAGCGGCAGACAGGTTGGTGGCAGATGGGGCAATAGTCGCCGTCGGCCAGACCATCGCCTCCATACAGCCGTTTGGCGGCCGGGTCTTCATTACACAGTACGCAGAATTTAATGGGCATAGCTTGCCGGTGGCGTGTGAAAGTTGGTGTGCATCAGAAGAGGCTGCCTGTTACGGTCCGTAGCTATAAAAGCCCGCCCCGCTTTTACGGCCGTATCTACCAGCCAGCACCATTCTTCTTAAGAGCGGGGCGGGCCGGTAGCGGTCTTCGCCCCACTCGTGGTATAGACCAGTCATGACCCCCAGAACCGTATCCAGCCCAATCAGATCGGCCCATTCCAGTGGGCCAAGCGGATAGTTAGTCCCCAGCTTCATGGCCGTGTCGATGTCGGCCGGGGTGGCTACGCCTTCTTGCAGGGCGCTGACGGCCTCGTTGATCAGGCAGCCAACGGTGCGGGCACGTACCAGCCCAGGACCATCGCCTACGGTAATGGTTTCCTGGCCGGTCTGTTGCCAGAACGCCTGGGCACGGCTGAGGGCGGTTGCACTCGTTTGCAAACCGCTGGCCAATTCGATGATACCGGCGGCCGGTAAGGGGGGCAGCAACCCAATCCCCACCACGCGCTCAGGCCGGGGCAGCCAGGCAGCGGCCTGTGTGGTACTGACGGCCAGGGCCGTAGTCAATATTAAACTGTCCGGGGGAACGGCCCTGCCCACAATGGTTAACAACTGCTCTTTGCCGGCCGCCGATTCATTAAACAGCTCAATCACCACTTCGGCTGCGGCCGCCTCAGGTATAGCGCCCTGACTGGCGGCAGTATGGTGCAGGTCTTCCACAATGTAAACGGCCGTGTCATGGCCCGCGTTCAGGCATAACTCGCCGACCTCGGTCACGAACGGAAATTCACCAATAACAAGAACCTTCATCACGAACCCTTCATTCCGAAAAAGAACGGGATTGGGTAAAATTCAACCACAAAAGGTTATGGTTGATACCCACCATCAATCGTTAAGGCCGCAAGTTTACCATATTCTTTGGTATTCGGGAACGGTGGTGTTATCCTTATGCACAATATGGAACTCCAGGCAATAAATGGTCAACTATATCTAATAGAAGGGGTAGCGCAAGATGGGTCGGACGTGCCTGGCTTGCTGGTACAGACTGCTCCGGGCAAAGCCGCACGCGGGCGGGAGCATGACTCCTTGTTCGTGCATTTGACGCTGACGGGGGCCATGGCTGAAACGGCCGTTTTAATCCAGGACTTACTGGACCGCATCAGCCTTACCTATTACCGTTCTAGCGGCAGCGTAACCTCTGCCCTGCGCCGGGCCGTTATCGAGGCCAACGAAAGCCTGCTGCGGCTTAATTTGAGTGGGGCCGGCATGGTGCGTGAGGGGGCCATTACTTGTGCCGTTCTGCGCGGCAGCGAGCTATTCACGCTCCAGGTTGGCGAAGGGTTAGCTTTTCTCGGCCATAATTTTGGCGTCGAACGGCTGCCTCCCAAACAACCGGACCGGATCATGCCCCTGGGTCGGAGCGCGGGCCTAGATTTTCGTTATTACCACCACCGGCTACAGACAGGCGACATGCTGCTGCTGGCTGACCCCCGGCTGGCCCATTTGCCCACGCAGAGTTTTGCCCCGGCCCTGGTTGATACAGACGTTGAGCTGGGCCTGGCAGAGCTGGCTCAGTTAGTACGGCCGGAGTCGGCTCGCTTGTTGCTGGTTGAATTCACTGACGAACTGCTAATTGATCTGCCCGACGCGCCCCGTTCGGGTCAGGGCACAGGCTCATTCTTGGGTCGCGTGTTACATCCCAGACCGAAACGAGATGAACCAGACAAGCCACCGACGGCCGTTCCCACTCGTTCTGAACCGACGACAACGCATGCGCCGGCCATTCCGGCGTTTGGTCCGCCGCTCTCCGATACGGTAGAAGCTGGTGCGCGCCAGGCCACGGCCAGCGCGGCTTTGGGCCTGTCTCGTTTCACTGGCTGGCTGGCAGATGTGCTAGAGCGACTACGACCCCTGCCCGATCCCGATGAGGAAGGGTTCAGATGGCCGGTTCCCACCTTGTTAGCCATTCTCATTCCGCTCGTCGTGATCTTTATTGTCATGGGTGTCTATTTTCAATGGGGCCAGGTGCGCCGAC
>SLGK01000060.1 GCA_007123775.1 Anaerolineae bacterium
CCGGATGTCACCAGGTCAACCTGGGCTGCGGTCCAGGCCACATCCCGTCCCGACAGCAAAGCCAGGGCCAGATCTTCATCCTGGTTTGCCGCTGCGTGCAGCAGCAGATCGTGACTGGCCAGTAAATCGGCTGTGGCTTCGGCTTCGGCCTCGGCTATTCGTGTGGCCATCTGCTGCCAGGCCAGCCCACCAGCCAGCAGCAGCAGGCCCAACAGCAACAGCCACCACCAGGGCCGGGTATGTTGTTCAGAGTGAGTAGATTGGGATGCGGCCGGGAGACGGTCGTCCCAGGCTGCCTCATCTTCTGTTTGCCAATCGAAGTTGTTATCCATGCGGCTATATCAACCAGCTAATCTCAGGCAGTTACCATTAGCGGCTGGCCTTAGCCAGCCACCCTCATTATAGTGAAAAATAGTGGCGAGTAGGACCTGCATAGTCAAATCATTGGCAAAACGACAATGAGCGTGCGTCAGGCTAAGAACAAAAAAACTACCGTATATCTAATTATTATTCAATAGTCAGGACGTTGATATAAATATTATTATTGACAATATTAAAAATATTGCATATAGTGTTGGTATTGTACTCAATCATTGGCTGAAAAGGAGTTGTATGACTGCTGCCACCACAAATAAGACCAGAAGCGGCTGGCGTTGGCCTCCGCTGCTGCTCAACACCCTGACCCTCATCCGCCTGCTGCCCCAGGTCCATCCCTGGCATCCCTGGTTGTTTGCCGCCGGTATCCTGCTCAGCGCCACGTTGCCCATCGCCATTGCCGTACTGACCGGACTGCTGATCGGCTCTATCCCTGCGGCCGTTACCGGCGGCTTCGAGTCGGCCGCCGGTCGCCATACGCTAACCTTGCTAACGGCCGTTGCCGGATTGGTCCTGTTTATGCGCGTCCTTATGCCGCTGCAAGCCGCCCTGGCTGCCACGCTCGGCCGCCACCTGGACCGCTATTTGCAGGAGCGGGTGATGGCCGCCGTCGGCCGTCCGGCGGGGATTGCCCACCTCGAAGACGAAGATACGCTGGACCGGCTGCGCGTGGTGCGCGAGCTGGGTATCAACCAAAACCGGCCCAGTCTGGCCGTGACCGGATTGGCCAACGTGCTGCCGGCCTGGCTGCAAGCGCTGGGGTCGGCCGCCATTCTCATCTGGTTTTACTGGTGGCTGGGGCTGCTCTGGCTCATCATGTGGCCCATCGTCGTCTACTACATGCAGCGCGAGTATCTCAAAGTGGGCCAGGTCACCTACGGCCAGAGCAGCGCCCTGCGCCGTTCCGAATATTTGCGCGATCTCGCCTTTTTGGGGGCGGCGGCCAAAGAAATTCGCATCTGGGGCATGCTAGACTGGCTGCTGGACCGCTTTGAGGCGGCCTGGCAGACGGCCATCCGACCGGTGTGGGCGGCTCGCCGTCCCTCGGCCCCCATTATTTTCGGCACCAGCGGGGCCGTGGTGGCCATCAATCTGCTCTCGTTTGGCCTGCTGGCCTGGGCCGCCATTGAGGGCGATTTGAGCCTGGGGGCGCTGGCTGTCTTTATTCAGGCGCTGCAGCAGGCCAACGGCTACACCGCTTTCAACGACGATAATGCCCACCTCTCTTTTGCCGCCGTGACCGTGCCTAAAGTGCTGGCCCTGGATGAGAAACTGGCGGTGGTCGATCCCAAGAAAAAACGGCCGTTACCCCCCCTTGCCCCCCAAAACGCACTCCGCTTCCAAAACGTCAGCTTCCGCTACCCCGGCGCGGCTGAGAGCGTATTCACCGATCTCAGCCTACACATACCGGCCGGGCGCTCATTGGCCATTGTCGGCGTGAACGGCGCGGGCAAAACGTCGCTGGTCAAGCTGCTGTGTGGCCTGTATGAACCAACGGTGGGCCAGATCATGATTGACGGCCTGCCGCTGGCCGAGGTTGATCCGACCGCCTGGCGCCGCCGCCTGGCCGTTCTTTTCCAGGATTTTGTGCGCTACCAGCTACCGGTGCGCGATAACATTGCTCTTGGCGCACCAGAATTGGCCGCCGACATGACGCGCCTGCGCCGGGCCGCCCAAAAAGCCGACGTGCTGGAGCTGATCGAATCGCTGCCTTACGGCTGGGATACCGTTCTATCGCCCGAATATAGTAATGGGGTTGACCTTTCCGGCGGGCAGTGGCAGCGGGTGGCCCTGGCGCGGGCGCTTTTTGCCGTGGAGGCGGGGGCGCGGGTGCTCATTCTGGACGAGCCGACGGCCGCGCTGGACGTGCGGGCTGAGGCCCGGCTTTATGATCGCTTCCTGGCGCTGACGCAGGGTTTGACCACGATTCTCATCTCCCACCGCTTCTCTACCGTGCGCCGGGCTGACCGCATCATTGTGCTGGACAACGGCCGTATCGTGGAAGACGGGTCTCATGAGGAATTGATGGCGGAAAACGGCCGTTATGCCCACATGTTCCGCCTGCAAGCTGCCCGTTTTAATGGCGACCAGATAGATACAGGAGCAACCCATGCTTGAAAACCTACGCGCCTACCGGGTGCTGCTGGCCATCGGCTTTCGCGCCGCGCCGCGTCAGGCCACCATGCAGATACTCAGCGGCCTCTTCTTCCAGTTACAGGGGCCGATCTTTGCCTTTGGGGCCAAACTGCTGGTTGATGCGGCCGTTGCCCAAACGCTGGATGTCGGACTGCTGGCCGGGGTTGTTATGGCCCTCTCTATTGGCCTGAGCCTGGTGGCCGTCTTCTACTATGTGGACTGGGTATTTACCGTCCTGGACCGGGCCGGGGCACTGGCTACCCGCCGCCTGATTCAGCTAATGGGCGGCACCCATGGTTTGGCCCATCACGAACGGCCCGACTACCAGGATCAGGTGCAGCGCATTCGTGAGGAACAGGGTCGCTTAGGCGGTATGGTCAACGCCACGGCCGGCGTGCTGCGGGCGATGGTGGTCCTGATTGCCACCGCGGTCTTACTGATCAGCGTCCACCCGCTGCTCATTCTGCTGCCCTTGTTTGGCATTCTTTCTGCCTGGTTGGGCAAGCGCAGCCAGGACCTGGAAGTAAGCGCACAAGAGGCGACCAGCGAAGCCACGCGGCTGTATCGCCACCTGTTTGAGGTAGGCACGGCCGCGCCGCAGGGCAAAGAGCTGCGCCTGTTTGGTCTGACCGACCGGCTGCTGGAGCGACACCACCAGGTATCAGACGGCGTCTTGCAGGTCCGCAACGGGGCCACCTGGCGCGGAGCGCTGCTGCGTGCCGGCGACGGCTTCATTTCCGGGCTGGCTTTTGCCGGGGCGATTACGCTGGTGCTGGTCCTGGCCGTACGCGGCCAGGCGACACCCGGTGACGTGATTCTAACCGTCAGCCTGGCGGCCCAGATGAATGGTATCGTCTTTCTGGCGATTGCCTACGGCACCGGCCTGCTCTGGCTGCTGAAGGTAGCCCGACGCTATATGTGGCTAGAAGAATATGCTGAGGGAGCTAAACGGGCGCCGGTTGCGCCAACGGCCGTTCCCGACCGGCTGACTAAAGGTATCGAACTGCAAAATGTTACCTTCGGCTATCCCGGCAGCGACCGCCCGGTGCTGGCTAACCTGTCACTCCGCCTGCCGGCCGGCAAGGTAGTTGCTCTGGTGGGCGAAAATGGGGCCGGTAAAACAACGCTGGTCAAGCTGCTGGCCGACTTTTACCAGCCGGATAGCGGTCAGATTTTGATCGACGGCCGCGATCTGGCCCAGATTGATCCCGACGGATGGCGCAGCCGGCTGAGCGCGGCGTTCCAGGACTTTTCTAAATTTGAGTTTCTGGTGCGGGAGGCGGTGGGCATTGCCGACCTGGACCGGATTGAAGAGCGTGCGGCGGTAACGGCCGCCCTGCAACGGGCCGGGGCGGACGGGTTGGTAGCCAACTTGCCGGACGGCAGCGAGACCCAATTGGGCACCGCCTGGCCCAACGGTGTGGACCTATCTGGCGGGCAGTGGCAGAAGCTGGCTCTGGGGCGGGGCCTGATGCGGACCGACCCCCTGCTGGTTGTCTTTGACGAACCGACGGCCGCGCTGGATGCCCAGACAGAGTTTGCGCTGTTTGAGCGTTTTGCCGAGGCGGCCCGCGCCGGCCGTGAGCGGGGCACAATCACGCTGCTGGTTTCCCATCGCTTCTCCACGGTGCAGATGGCCGACCTGATTCTGGTTTTGGAAAACGGCCGTATTCTGGAGTACGGTAGCCATGAGGCGTTGCTGAGCCAGGACGGACTTTATGCCGAATTGTACGAACTGCAATCCCAGGCTTACCGGGATTGAAGGCTGGCCCGAAGTTAGCACCTTTCTTCAAGACACGCCTTCTACCTTCTACCTTCTTCCTTCTATCAGCGGTAACTGCCTCGCAGATGAGAGGTAAAACGGCCGTTGCCCTTCCCCTGCCACACCCGATAACTGCCCAATCCAGCCACAAACAGATCAGGATGCCCATTGCCGGTCACGTCACCCAGAGCCACCACTTCGTTACGGCCGTAGCGGATGCGCTGACCCTGGCTAAACCGGCCCGTGCCATCATTGAGCCAGACCCGACCGCTGCCATTGCCGGCCAGAAACAGGTCCGGATGGCCATCACCGTTCAAATCGGCCAGGAAGATGGTGTGGGTCAGGCCGCTGCCCAAACGTTGACCACTGTCGCTGAAATTGCCCAGCCCATCGTTGAACCAGATTTCATCGGCATCTCGATTACCCACCACCGCGTCCACAAAGCCGTTGCCGTTCAAGTCACCCAGAACCACAGCCAGGCTGCCACTATCCCCCAACCGCTGGCCGCTGTCACTGAAGTCGCCTTGCTCGTCGTTGAACCAAACTTCGTTGGGTAGATACTGCTCAGGCCCACCCCACCCTTTGGTCAGGAAAGCATCGAGACGGCCGTTACCGTTCAAATCGGCCAGAGCTATGTCACTTACCCAAACTTCGCCGGCCAGGCAGGGGCGGGGATTGCTCAAGTGCCTGATTGAGGTTGAAGCACCTTTACAGCAGAAAACGATATAGTCATCTGGCCCACCATCTGGCTCATCATCTGGCCCACCACCATGACTCACACCCAGTGTGGCAAAAAGCAAGTTTGACGCCACCCCATCTGTCTGGGAAACGCTGGCAGAGCCGGACGGCATTGTGGCGCAGACCAGCGCATCGCTGCTGCCGATCTGGTTCACGATAATGTCTGTCTGACCATCCCCGGTAATGTCACCCACAGCCAACGCAGGGTTGGTTATGTACAATTCTCTGTCAAACGTGAAACGGCCGTCGCCGTCATTAAGTAAGATGCGCTGGTTTTCATTCAGCAAGAAAAGAAAAGCGTCCAGATGACCGTTGCCGTTCAGGTCGGCCAGGTTAACCTGACGCAGGCGCGGGGCTGTCTCTGAGTTAAGCAACGCTTGAGCTACCGCACAAAAAGTGCCCACAATAAGAACCAGGCTAAGTAAAACAAGCCATACAAGAGGCTTTAGACGCCAGGCACGCCCTTCGAACGAGAGACGTGGGCCGAAAATACTGACGAACAGCAGGACCAACAAGGCAGTGCGCCAGATAGGTTTATGGCCGGTGAGCCAGGACATTGTTGGCCTCCTCTATACCCGATTGGGTCTGTCTGTTGATAACCAGCAGCGCACCAAGCAGCCATAAAAACACGCCGGTATAAC
>SLGK01000122.1 GCA_007123775.1 Anaerolineae bacterium
AATGAATAGTAAAAAATTGAATTATAAGCAAATCTATGGTGTAGAACATAATTACTGTTTATACTATAATTGAATCGTTCTTTAACAAGTGATAGGCGGTTGCCAGAAGAAACCGTTGTCTGGTGTAAAATCACGCACGTCTATGATGGATAACCTATCAAATGCCAATGACCCTGATAATTGGTGTGTAAAGCACGGACTGACAAGACGGCTTAAAGCCAATCCACTGTAACCAGTTCAAGCAGGTAGTTATTAGGCGAGGTAAATTTGCTCAGATAGACCATCATCAGTCTGGTTAAAGTATTCTTCAAAGCTTCGGCTGAGAAGATAGAGGATGTTGTAGTTCATCCAGTAAGGCGAAAATCTTACAAACGGAATAGATTTCTATAAATTCTGAAACTATAATCTGTTTTGGTCGGAAAACAGTTGGCCTAAAAAAACAATCATGTGACCATGACAGAAACCGGCCAAACGTACATGCAGATTCTTGGGGCCGCCAAAATTTGCAGCCTGATGCCCTTGGCCCCAATCAAAGCTAGAGTGCAGTTCGTCGAAATCATGAGACAGTCACCTACTTCATCCCGTTCCTGGCATATTGCCCACTGGCCGCTCCTGGCCTGGTTGGAAACAGTTATCAAATTGGCCGCCCTGACCATCGGCATCATTGCCGGTATCAACGCCTTGACTGTAGGCGGCTATATGCTGCTTGTTCTGCTGGAATGGATGAGGTAACGAGATGAGAATAGCCAAGTTGATAGCATTTTTAGGGGTTCTGGCAATGGCAGCCGCCCTTGTTTATGCTTTCGCTGTGGGTGACTTTGCCGCCGAAGGTAGCCAACTCACGGCAATGCCCTGGGGCATTGTGTCCCTGGTCGATCTATATGTGGGCTTTACGCTGTTTGCCATGTGGATTATCTACCGAGAGCCAGCAGGCTGGCAAGCGGCAATTTGGGTAGCCTTGCTGATGGTTTTCGGCTTCCTTATTGGTAGCCTGTATACGCTTGTGGCCCTGTATACCAGCAATGGGGATTGGTCCCGTTTCTGGCAAGGGCACCGCCGCTAAACCGCATACGCGCACGCGGCTGGAAGACCCGCGGTCACAATCACTTTCTACCCGGAAGGTTGTTGCTGGGCGAACCCGCGCTGAGCCAACTTGCGGGAGGATTACTCACACAAAGGACTCTATTATGAAAAAAGCAGAGCGAACTGCCCTGATTGCCTTACCCATTATCATCTTGGTCGGTGTTGGCGTCGCCTTTGCCGGCAGCGACAATGGGTTTGAGGCGTTCGGTATACCGCTGTTTGCCTTAGCGGTTGGGCTGGCTTTCGTGATCCAATGGCTGGCTTTCGTACCGGCCTTCATTTGGCAAAGCGAAAAATTCTACGACCTTACCGGTAGTCTGACGTACATATCGGTCACGACTATTATCGTCTTGCTCAGTCCGGAGGTAGACGGCCGTTCTCTTCTCCTCCTGGCTTTAATCTTGATTTGGGCCGGGCGCTTGGGGACATTTTTGTTTCGGCGGGTGCAGAAAGCGGGGAAGGACGGCCGTTTCGACGAAATCAAGACCTCCTTCTGGCGCTTCCTGATGGCGTGGACTTTGCAAGGCTTGTGGGTGACATTCACCTTTGCCGCCGCCGTAGCCGCCATCACCAGCCGCACGAGGGAAGAGTTGGGCTGGGTGGCGCTCATCGGTTTCCTCGTCTGGCTGTTCGGCTTTGCTTTTGAAGTTATTGCCGACAACCAAAAAAGCCGCTTCCGCGAAGACCCGGCCAACGAAGGCAAGTTCATCCAAAGCGGCCTGTGGGCCAGATCGCGTCACCCCAACTACTTTGGTGAAATCGTGCTTTGGGTCGGCGTGGCCATCATTGCCATCCCCGTGCTGCAAGGCTGGCAGTGGGTAACAATGGTTTCGCCCCTGTTTGTCGCCCTGCTGATCACCCGCATCAGCGGCGTCCCCCTGCTAGAGAAAAGGGCCGACGAGAAATGGGGTGGGCAAGAAGATTACGAGGCCTACAAGAAACGAACCCCAACGCTCATTCCCAAGCTGTAACCATAGCGGCGACATGGAGAATAGCAGCAACCGCCCCTGTCTGGCATAACCTGATGGTCAGCTTGATCAGGCAATGCCAGACAGGATGGAACGGGTTGGCGAGGTTTTCTCACGGGTCGTGTTGGCAGCCTCTACGGGCTACCATTTGTCACCATCGGCAGATAAACCTTTGTGGTAACGGCTAAGCTAAACGCCTGCACTGCGTCCGGCTCAATGCCGTTGCTGGCTGTAATCTCTAGGGTATAGACCCCAGCCGTGCCTGCTGCCGGCGTGCCGCTTAGGGTGGCCATGCCGTTGCCGTTGTCGCTGAAACTCAGGCCGGTGGGCAGCGTACCTTCGTAACTGATCGTCGGTGTGGGCAGACCGCTGGCGGTAATGGTAAACGTCCCTGGCTGCCCCGTTGTAAAGAATGCTTCGGCCGGGCTGGTGATGATCGGTCCGCGTGTCACGGTTAGGGTAAACGTTTGCGTGGCGTTGGGCAGGATGCTGTTGGCAGCCGTTAGCACCAATTCATACACCCCTGCCTCAGTAGGTATGCCGCTCAGGGCAGCCGTGCCGTCGCCGTTGTCGCTGAAACTCAGGCCGGTGGGCAGCGTCCCGCTGTAATCGAGCGTGGGGGTGGGGTAACCAGCGGCCGTGACCATAAACGTTCCCATCACGCCCACCGCAAACGTTGCCTCGTCGGGGCTGGTGATGGTTGGGGCCTGCGGCACGGTCAGGGTAAAGCTCTGGCTGTCGTCCGGCGGCATCAGGTTGCCAGCGGTGAAGACTAAGTGGTAGATACCGACCGTGCCCGGCTCGGCTGCGCCGGAGAGGATGGCCGCGCCGTTGCCCAAATCGGCAAAGGCAACGCCCGCGGGCAGCGTTCCGCTGAGGCTAATCGTCGGCGTGGGGATGCCGCTGGC
Organism: Anaerolineae bacterium; assembly: GCA_007123775.1. Classification (GTDB taxonomy): domain Bacteria; phylum Chloroflexota; class Anaerolineae; order Promineifilales; family Promineifilaceae; genus SLGK01. The sequence goes on from SLGK01000122.1 coordinate 2,960, forward strand.
GGTGATGGTGAAGGTCGTCATCACGCCCAGCTCAAACATAGCGTTGTCGGGACTGGTGATGAGGGGCGGCACGCCCTGGGCGAATTGGGCCGTAACGGTTAGATCGCCCATGACGTTCAAATCTGTACGCGGATTAGCCGTCGCGCCGTCGCTCCATTGATCGAAGTAGTAGTCAGTGTTGGGTACGGCCGTTACCGCCGCGCCGTCCGAACCATGCGCCACGCTCTGGGTGATGACGGGTTGGCCGTCAATATCGCCATTCGGCCCGGCCAGATAGGTCAGGGTGTAGATGTTGATGTCGAAAGTGGCGGTCAGGTTGTAGTTGCGCCAGGCGGTAAAGGCGTAGACGGTATCGGTAAAGACGGTCAGGCCATCCTCTTGCCAATCTACGAAATGGTAGCCGAACTGAGGCGCGGCCGTGACCGTTACCGGCTCGCCATGTCCATAGTAACCGCCGCCGCTAACCGTGCCGGCCGTTTCGTCGTTGCTGAACACGGCCGTTTCCCAGGCCAACCCCTGATGCACCCGCAGCGGCCACACCTTATCCCCGTCGCTGATCAGGATGTAGCCCAGGCGCGGCCGGGGGACCTGGTTGGCGGCGACGCTGTAAGTAACCAGCCCATCGCCCTCCCCGCTGGCCCCGTTGGCAATGGTCAGCCAGTCGGTTGTGGCAACGGCCGTCCAGGGGACATTGGCCGTCACCGTTATCTGACCGCCCGTTGCGGCGCGCCAGTCGTAGGCGTGGTAGTCGGGCGCGGTCTCCAGGTAGGGCAGCATCCCCGCCTGCCGCGCGGTGAAGGTTTGCGTCAGGCCGCCGCCGCTGACGACAATTTCCCCCTGGCGCGGCGCAAAAGAGAGATTTTCCGCCAGCCGGTAGACGATTGCACCCGCTTCAAAGCCAGACTGTCCAGCGGTGATGAGAATCCAGTCGGCCGTTGTTTGCGCCGTCCAGGTCACATTGCCCGCGACCCGAATCTGGTGACCGCTGGCAGGGTAAGCATCATGGTTCAGGCCCGCCGGGGCGATGGTCAGGAAGGCTCCCTGCCGCACCGTAAAGGTACGGGTAATGTCGCCGCTCTCGCTAACAACAACGATGCTGCCCTGCCGCTGCCCATGAGCCGGATTGGCGGCCACGGTGTAGCTGATGACGCCGTTGTCCATGCCCAGCGCCCCACCGGTGATAGCAATCCAGTCGTTGCTCGTGGTCGCCGTCCAGGTCACGTTGGCGGTCACGGTGATCGTCAGCGCATACGAATCGCTGTTACGATGGACACTGGACGCGGGATAGAGGCGAATACCGCCCAACGTCTCGCGCTGGTAGGGATAGGTCGTATCCTCGACAATGGCCCATGCGTCGGCAAAATCCCAGTTGACGAAGGTAGCCTCTTGCCGCATCTGGGCGCTGGTTCGGCCCTGAACGCCATCGCCGCCCGCGCTAGTCGCCTGACCAGAGGACTCGACATCCCAGTAGTTACTGATCAGCGTACCGCTGCCATGGTGGCCCAGAAAACCGCCGACAGAGGTAGTCGTCGTTGCCGTCACCACGCCGGTACTGTAGCTGAGGATAATGCGAGCAGTGGACATATAACCGACAAGCCCGCCGAGGTAGCTATGACCGCTAACGGCCGCCCGGCTGTAACAGCCAGCGATGACAGGATTGCCGGATAGATGATAGCCCACCAACCCACCAACGTACTGCCCGCCCGCGACCGTTCCCAAACTATAGCTATAGTCGATGAGGGCGGCGCCAGTCGTATAGCCCACCAACCCGCCCGTGTAATTGACGCCGCGCAAGGCAACGCTGCTGGCGGCGCGGCGCATGCCGATGCCGCCGCCGCTCATAAAGCCTACTAATCCGCCGGTATAGCTACTTCGCCCTGTGATCTCGCCGTCAACCTGTACATCGAAAAGGGCGCTGCCAGCGGCATAGCCCGCCAGCCCGCCAGTGTAGCTGCCGCCCTGAATGTTGACATTCTCCAGTCGCAGATTCTCTACTGTCGCCCCGTCCAGATAGCCGAATAAGCCTTGATAGCTAACGGCCGGTCGGTTGACAGTCAGGTTGCGAATGGCATAGCCCGCCCCATCCAAATGACCGGTAAAACGTTGACCCGAACCAGACGCGCCGATGGGCGTCCAGCCCCGGCCGTTGTCCCACATAACCGTGTCCGCCAGGTCAATATCAGCGGCTAACCGGTAAGTGGCCGTTAAACCCTGGCGCATGGCGTACAGTTCGTCGGCGGTGGTGACGAGGTAGGGATTGCCCGGCGTCCCATCTCCCCCCAGGTCGGCCAGGTTAACCGGCTGCGGTTGGGCGTAGTTCCCCAATTCCTGGAAAATGGGATAGTCGTTCTCCTCGTCAATCTGCCACAGACTGTCGAAATTGTAATAAGCGTAAGTCGCCCGCCGCTGCATGTCGGCGCTGGTTTGGCCCTGGACGCCCGCGCCGCCGCCGCTGGCAGCCTGACCCGAAGTTTCGATATCCCAATAGTTGTCAGTGAGCGTACCGCTGCCGTAGTAACCCAGGAAACCGCCAACATAGGTGGTCGTCGTCGCCGTCACCACGCCGGTGCTGTAGCTGCGGTCAATGTGAGCAGTAGACATATAGCCAACAAGCCCGCCAATATAGCTATGGCCGCTAACGGCCGCCCGGCTGTAACTGTCGACGATAACGGGATTGCCCGATAGATGAT
>SLGK01000152.1 GCA_007123775.1 Anaerolineae bacterium
ACTACGTTGACATAACCGCGCTGGGCAAAGTCGCGCAGGGTGGCCTGCATCTGTTCGGGGGTGTCGTCGTATTCGCCGAACTGGTTGGGCAGGCCGGCGTTGGGGTAGATGCTGACGTAGGTGTCGGCGATGGTGGATAGGGTGTTGAGATACGGCCGTAAATCCTCCGCCCCCAGCGCACAATTCAACCCTACAATCAGCGGCTCGGCATGGCGAATGCTGTGCCAGAACGCTTCCGTCGTCTGGCCGGAGAGGGTACGGCCGCTGGCGTCGGTAATCGTGCCCGAAATCATGATGGGCACCGACTGGCCCCGTTCGGCCAACAACTGCTTGATGCCAAAGATAGCTGCCTTGGCGTTGAGCGTGTCAAAAATTGTCTCCACCAGCAACAGATCGGCCCCGCCGTCCAGCAGCCCGCACGCCGCCTCTTTATAAGCGGCCGCCAGCTCGTCAAAAGTCACATTGCGAAAACCAGGATCATTCACGTCCGGCGAAATCGAAGCGGTCCTGTTCGTCGGCCCCAACGCCCCGGCCACAAAAGGCATTGACAATTGACCATTAACAATTGACAATTGACCATTGAACGCCTCAACGGCTTCGCGGGCCAGTTTGGCGGCGGCATAATTCATCTCATAGGCCAAATCTTGCATATGGTAGTCGGCCTGGGAGATGGCGGTGGCGTTGAAGGTGTTGGTACTGATAATGTCGGCCCCGGCTTCCAGGTAGGCGGTATGGATAGCCTTGATAATTTCTGGCTGGGTCAGGCTGAGCAGGTCGTTGTTGCCTTTGAGATCATGAGGCCAGTCGGCAAAGCGCTCGCCACGGTAGCCGGCCTCGTCCAGTTGGTAGGTTTGCAAAAGCGACCCCATGGCCCCATCCAGAACCAGGATGCGTTGTCGGAGTTGTTGAGTGAGGTGGTTTGTTTGGGTCATGGATTTCCTTGATAGTGCGTAGTTCGTAGTGCGTAGTGCATAGTGCGTGGTGGCTGGGAAAATTGCTACGGACTACGCACTACGCATTAAAAAAGCCTCTCTACAAAACGAGAGAGGCTCGGCATATCGCTGTCGTCTCTCATCTGCCAGGCGGTTGTCGCCTGCCGGAATTGGCACCATTTCCGCGTTCAGTTGTCATATCTGACTACTGGTTACTGTCTACTGAACCCAGCGGTTGCCGAGGCTTCTTCGGGCCGGTCCCTCTGCCTCTCTGGATGAGTATGAATTGCGTGGAAGTTTATAAGGTTGGGGGGTGAATGTCAAATGGTTATTAACTCGTTACCCGAAAACGGCCGTTGCTCGCTTTCATTGGTTGCCGTGGTACAGTAAAAGCACCACCATCTGGTGGACCACCACATGGTGGTTGGGTCAAAGAAGGCTGTTTTAATAATTGGTGATAAGCAGTTCGTTGATAGCCCCGCGCCGGTCGCCTTTGCTGTTGATGGGGCGCGTGGCAGGAATGCGTTCAATGGTATAGCCATTGTAGGCATCGTCAAAAAAGTCGTCGTCGGGGTCTGCGTTTTTGGGGTCGGAATTGCTGAGCATCAGTCTGGCCCCCTGGCCGTCAAGCTGCTGAAAAAAGTGGGCCAGGTCTAGCTGGGCCGCATCGTCGAAAGGGTGGCGGCTGTAGCTGTTGAAGCTGGCCGTGGCGCTGAGGGGACGGTAGGGTGGGTCGAAGTAGACAAAGGTGTGCTCGTCGGTGCAGTCGGCCCATTGGTGGTAGCTGCCCTGACGAATGGTGACGTTTTGCAGGATTTGGGCTACGGCCGTTAACCGCTTTGGATAACAGATTTTCGGCCGTTGGTAGCGGCCAAAGGGGACGTTGTAGCCGCCGCTGCTGTTGACGCGAAAGAGGCCGTTGTAGCCGGTCCGGTTGAGGAAGATGAGCCAGGCGGTCCGCTGCACCCAGGCCGGGCTGAACTGGTCGTAATCAATGGTGGGGCGCTGCTCGTTAAACTGCTCGCGTATGTTGTAATAGAACTGTTCTTGATCGGCCGTTTTCAGGCTCAAAAAATCCGTTTCCAGTTCAACCAGCCGGGCAATGAGCGCGTCCACGTCCCGCTGGACCGTCCGGTAGGTCAGGATTAGCTCCGGGTTGATGTCGGACAGGTAAAATTCGGCGACCGGGTAGTGGTTGGCAATGTGGAAAAAGACGGCCCCACCGCCCACGAAGGGTTCGATGTAGCGGCGGATCTGGCCTTGTAGGAGTTGAGGGGGGAAACGGCCGTTTATAGCCGCCAACAACTGCCCCTTACCCCCGGCCCATTTTAAGAATGGCTTTGCTCTGGTCACAATAATACCAACCTTTCTTCAAATAATGTAGAATAGAGTTCAGAGTAGCCTTCAATAGTTACTATTTGAGGTACAATGTGATGAACGTGATGACAGTCAATATCCAGCTTGATGAGAAAGCGGCCGAAATCTATACCAGGGCTTCGTGGGAAGAGCAACGTAAACTACAGATGCTCTTGGGCTTATGGCTGCGTGAGTTTGATGATAGTTCACTTTCGTTGCCGACTTTGATGGACCAGATTAGTGACAATGCCCAAGAAAGAGGCTTAACCCCTGAGATATTGGAGTCGCTGTTGAATGACGAATGACGTGCGATTCGTATTTGACACCAACACAATTGTTAGTGCATTGTTGTTAAAGAGTTCGGTGTCACGCCAGGCGTTTGACGCGGCCAGAGAAAGAGGCGTACTGCTCATTTCTGCGGAAACGATGGCCGAACTCAATGAGGTACTGCGCCGCGAAAAATTTAACAAGTACCTTACCGAACAAGAAAGGCTTCAATTCCTGGCCAAGCTTATAAAAGAGGCACAATTGATTGAAGTTGTAGATGACATACAGGAATGCCGTGACCCAGATGACGACAAGTTTCTAGAGTTAGCTGTCAGCGGTGAGGCTGATTTTCTTGTTAGCGGCGACAAAGATTTGCTGACATTGGGACCATTTCGACAAATTCCGATAGTTACACCGCGTGAGCTTATGGACTATCTCTGAATGAGTCATCAACCAAAAAGGTCCTCATTCAACTCATCCAGAGAACGCTCGGTAAAGGCAGAACGGCCGTTTCCCCCCCGCCCCTTCATCTCATTGTAAAAGGTCTCATCATAACGGCGCGAGCGCACCGGGATGGGCATTTTGACCCCCCAACCCAGCAGCAGCACCTCTTCCTTCTCTTGCAGACGGGCCAACATACCGCGCAACTGCTCCCGGCCGGCCAGCCCCGTCAGCACGGCGCGAATGTCGTCCTCATCCCCCAGCCAGCCGGTAATGCGCGTGCCCAGTTGGGACATAACCTCGTCGTCGATGCCCGACGGCCGTTGATCCACCACCAGCAGCGTCACGAAATATTTGCGTAACTCGCGGGCAATAATGCCAAAGGCGGTCTGCCGCGCCAGGTGGGGGTTGAGCAGCTTGTGGGCCTCTTCGATAGCAATCAGCAGCGGACGCGGCGCGGCCTCCCCTTGCGTCTTGTGCCGCTCCGTCTTTTCCACCCATTTCTGGCGAATGCGGCGCGTCAAAATGTTGGAAACGAGCAGGTAGTCCAGATCGCTGTCATATTCACCAAAACAGAGGATAACATGACGGCCGTTTTCCAGCTTATCCACAATCGCATTCACCGGATCACCGGCCGGCTTTTCCACCACGTAGGGCCGGTCATGAATGCGGGCCAGCTTGCGGTGCAGCGCTTCGGCCGCTTTGGGATGCACGTTGTTGGCTTTGGCCCACACCTCGACCGAATTGGCGGCCGGGACCATCTTGTCCTGCCCGGCGTCATATTCCATCGCGCCCGGCACCAGCTTCATGAATTCGGCAAACCAATCCTCGTCAAAAGCTCGCTGCAAGGCGTTGAGCGTCACCGAGGCGGTATCGGTCAAATTCAGGGCCTCACCCAACAGTTCAATATCGCTGCCCTTAAAGTCAGAGAGGGCCAGTTCCAGCGTAAAGTCGGGCGTGTGGCCGCGCACCAATGCCCCCTTGCCCAGGGCCGCCACCTGTACCTTCTGGCCAAAGAGCGACTTGAGACCGTGCACCCGCGTCCCTTTGTCTGAGTCCAGGTCGTCAAAGCCGTACTCATTGTGCATGTCAAAGACCAAAGCAGCGGCCGCGTCGGCCTGCATCAGCCCGGCCAGCACCATGCGCGTCAAAAAGCTCTTGCCCGTGCCCGTCGCTCCAAAGATGCCGCTGGAGCGCTTGACAAATTTGTTCAGGTCCAGCCGCACCGGATAGCCCTGCTCGATGGTCTGACCGACGACAAACATGCCCGGCCCGTCTTCGCCAAAGATGGCGGCCACGTCGGCTTCGTCGGCCTGGCGCACGGGGGCGTGGTGGGCCGGCACTGTCTTGACCGGCTTGGGGCCGGGATTTTCCAGGCCGCGCTCTACCCGCTCCTGCCAGTCAAACAGGGCCGAGGGATCGTCCGGTCCCCGGTCCATAAGCAGGGTGGGGTACATGTCGAGGGTGGTAAAGAGGGTTTTACCCAGCAACGCTTGTTGGATGGCCGGTTGCAGGCGGTCGCTTTTTTCGTCGGCAAAGCGGGGGTCGGTGGCTCCCAGTTGCAGGTCGGTGATGAGGCCAAAGTAGCGAAAACGGCCGTTGTCACACACCACAAAACTGCCTTCTTGCACCTGGTCGGCCGGCACCGTCAATCGGATGCGAAAGCCTTCCTTCAAACCGCCGCCGATGATGTAGCCGATGGGATTGGGTTGTTGCATGGTTTTCTCCAAATGGCACGTAGTGCGTAATGCGTAGTGCGTAGCGTCAACTTTACTACGAACTACGCACTACGCACTAAAAATATCTTTCTCTACATTCAACCGCAAATTCGGAAACGCATCACTCAGCGCCTCCAGGGTGGGGATAAGCATTTCGTAGTTGCTACGTAACAGCTCGATCAGTTCGGTAATGGCGGCCATCACCCAGGCGTCGTCCTGGCGAGTTTCGTGAATGTGGCGGATGTGGGCCACCAACAACTGCTCGACGGGTACGCCACTTTGAGCAGTACGCAGGATGAGGCGGAAGTAGCCAAAGTGGGCGGTAAAGTCGAAGACTTCCTGCTCATCCAGGCAGAGCAGCACCGGGTCGAGGTTGAGCGGCGGGCGCGGGGGCAGGGCATGGCGAATCCGATTGTCAGACAGGCCGTAGCCCACCGCCAACACGCTCATCTCGACCGGCAGCAGCCGGTTTTCGCGCTGATCGTTGATGACCGCTTCGGCCGGTGATTCGGCCAGAATGAGCCGCCGCACCAGCGGGTCGTCGTCAATGTGCATATCGTAGATGAGGCCATAGATCGCTTCGCGGGCGTCTACCGGCTGAGCCTTGACCAGGCTGCCAAAAGCGGGCGCGGTCAGTTCTGACACGCGGCAGCCGGTGACAAAACCGGTGGTGGAGGCGCGTAAAATACGGCCGATTTGTTGGTTATCCATCCTGATACTCCTAAAAAAGCGGTTACGCGGAGATTCACGGAGGGGTCGCAGAGGTTCGCAGAGAAAAGCAGAGAAAAAGCAGTTCTCCGTGTAACTCTGTGGTCCTCGGCGCATCTCCGCGTTCCTTCTTTCGGTTACGCCGAGAAATTTGCCGTGCCGTTTGGCTCTATAACAGGCTCAGTTGTTGTGGCTGTTGGTCGATGCTGGTATAGGCCAATAAG